>JAONGR010000065.1 GCA_028375605.1 Arcobacteraceae bacterium | reverse complement strand
ATTTTAATCCTACAAACTGGTATAGTTGACTTTTTTGAATATCTAAAAGGAAATAAATCAACAGTATCTAAGCTTGAGATAAATACTCAAGATGAATTTAAAACAATGGCTGATGAGATAAATCACGGAATTGATGATTTAAAAGTATCTTTTGAAAATGACAAAGTTGTTATAAAAGATGTTACAACTGTAGTAAATGAAATTATAGATGGTTCTTTACAAGATAAAATTACAACTTCTAGTAACAATAAATCGATACAAGAATTAGTAGAAGTGATTAATAATATGACAACAAGTTTACAACAAACTATAAATCATTGTTTAAGTGTTCTTACCAGCTACCAAAATAATGATTATACAGTGAAAACGAATATTCAATGTAAAGGTGAAATAAAAGAATTAATGAGTGGTATTGATAAGTTAGGTAGTAATGTTACTGTTATGTTAACAGATAATCAAGCTACAGGTGATACACTTCAAACAAGTTCAAATTCCTTATTATCAAAAGTAGATAGTTTAAATGTATCATCAAATAAAGCAGCAGAAAGTTTAGATAAAACTGTTGAATCAATTGAAAATATAACAAATACCATTTCAAGTAATACTAAAAATGTAGCTAAAATATCAAATTATGCTACAGAGCTAACTGGATCTACCTTACGAGGTCAAGATATGGCAAATGATACAACAAGAGCTATGGATGATATAAGTCAGGAAGTTAATGCAATTAATGAAGCAATAACGGTAATTGATCAGATTGCATTTCAAACAAATATTTTATCATTAAATGCAGCAGTTGAAGCAGCAACAGCAGGTGAATCAGGGAAAGGTTTTGCTGTAGTTGCACAAGAGGTTAGAAATTTAGCATCAAGATCAGCAGAAGCTGCAAATGAAATCAAAAATCTTGTTGAGAGTGCTACAAATAAAACAGTTAATGGTAAAAAGATAACAGATGATATGATATCTGGATATGAAGATTTAAGTAACACTATTACTAAGACATTAGACTTAGTAAGTAAAATAGAAGAAACATCTAGAGATCAAGAAGAGGGTATCCATCAGATTAATGATGCAATATCAGAGCTAGATGTACAAACAAAAAATAACCAAGAAATAGCTACAGATACAAAAATAATTGCTAAAGAGACTCAGAATATCTCTAATAAAATTGTATCTGATACAAACAGCAAGAAATTTTAATACAACTTTATCAGATATCCAAATCTTTTAGATATTCTGATATAAGAGGAATATAGTCTTTTCTACATATAAGGTGTGTATTGAGATTACAATTTACTTTTGTAAGTTTTAATTCATCTTGATAATTGTATTTATAAATTATACTTTGTGGTAAGAATGATATACCAATTCCTTCTTTTACACATCCTAGAATCACTTCATAATTTTCTAATATAGTAATTTTAAAGTCAGTATTGTCTTGCTCTTTTAGATAGTTAGAATGAAAAGTAAAATAAGCACAACATACTCTATCTGCAAGTACATTATTTGGAGCTTTTTTGTTTTTTGGTTCGATGATATACATATCTTCTTCATAACTTCTTAGTACTTCTATATCCTTATGTTTAGGATTTCCACTAATAAAAGCAATATCCGTTTTATAAGATAATAAATCATTTAATAGATTAGGAGTTGTATTTATAGTTAATTCTATTTTAATATCTTTAAATTGATTATAGGTTTGTGTTAAAAAAGTTAAGAGCCTTATTGTTACGTTAGATTGGGTAGAACCTACATTTAATATCTCTTTATGATTCATATTTTTCATATGTAAAATAGCATCTTCTATTTTTTTGACTATATCAATAGCATAGGGATATAACTTCTCTCCTTCATGAGTTAGTTTCACTCCTTTAGGAATACGATGAAATAAACTATATCCAATGTTCTTCTCTAATTGTTTTATTCTTAGGGTAACATTAGACTGTGTAAAGTTAAGTTCTTTTGCTCCTAGTGATATACTGTTATTGTTTGCTACTGCTACAAATACTTTTAATAAATTTGAATCCATATAACTATTCCTCATGTCCTTTATGATTATACATTATTTGACATTATACCAAATAATACATATAATGCTTAAAATCGAATAAGGAATATAAAATGCCTATAATAAATGTAAAAATGACACATGAAGATGGTGGTGCAACAAAAGAACAAAAAGAAAGATTAGCAAAAGAGCTAACAGATACTTTTGTTAATATTTTTGGGCGAGGTGAAAAAACATGTGTAGTAACTATAGATGAAGTGCACACTGATAATTATGCAATAGGTGGTAAAACAATTACATCTCTAAGAGAAACGTGAAATATACAAATATAATAAAGGAATACAAATATGAATGTAAATATATTAGATAGAAATAAAAATTTCAATATTTTATTAGCTGGAATATTATCGATTACTATAGGACTTGGTGTTGCCAGGTTTGCATTTACATCATTGCTACCATCTATGTTAGATGATTTCCTAACACTTAGAAATGCGGGATTGTTTGCTTCAGTGAATTTTGCAGGGTATTTAAGTGGAGCAATCTTTACTATGTTTATAAAAGATATAAATAAAAAAGTAATCTATTTTCGTTTAGGTATCATTATATCCTTATTAACAACAATAATCTTAGCTATAACTACAAATGAGGTAATATGGTTTATCTCTAGAATAATTGCAGGATTTGGTAGTGGGTTAGTCCTTGTTATAGGTGGTGCCATAGTTATGGAGAAGATTAACTATGAGAATAAAACAAAAGCGATGGGGATACATTTTTCTGGTATTGGTATAGGTATTGTTATATGTGAAGTGATAAGCCAATATTCACTTCTAGAGGGTACATGGGTAGATGGATGGAAAGCATTATGTATTTATGCCTTTTTTGCATCTTTGTATGTTACTCGTATATTATCATTTGATCATGAGGTTAAAAAAATAGCTCCTTCACATAAATTAGAGTTTTCTATCTTTTCACCTTATGTGATACTTATCATTTTGGCATATTTTGCAGAGGGTGTTGGTTTTGTTGTACAGGGTACTTTTTTACCTGATATTATCAATTCACTCGAAGGATTAGATGGATATGGAAGTTTAGGATGGCTGATTGTAGGACTCTCTGGAATCCCATCTTCGATAATTTGGATGAGGTTAGCTCACAATCACGGAAGTATAAATATAATTATATTAGCAATGCTCATACAAGTTATAGCTATACTTATTCCAGCATTCTCAAATAATGTATATCTAAATCTCTTAAGTGGAGGATTGTATGGTGGTACATTTGTAGGACTTGTGGCACTCTTTATGAATCTAGGTGGACATATATCAAAAAAGAATCCCGTTGTACTTATGGGTGCATTTACAGCATTGTATGGATTAGGACAGGTTGTAGCTCCACTATATAGTATAAAACTTATTGATATGTTTGGAAACTATGATACTACATTATATGTAACTGCATTTATTGTTGTGGTTGGTGTGTTGTTATTACTTGTTGCTAAGAAAATGGAAAGTAGATATACTTCGGACTAAACTTAAATTAGGAATATACTATTTTAGACAAAAACAAAAACTTTAACATATTACTAGCTGGTATATTATCTATAACAATTGGAGTAGGAGTAGCTAGGTTTGCTTTTACTTCTTTACTTCCTTCTATGCTTGATGATTTTTTAACTCTCAACTATGCTGGATTATATGCTTCAGTGAATTTTTCGGGATATTTAACTGGTGCACTTTTTACAATGTTTATAAAAGATATTAACACAAAAGTAAAGTATTTTAGGTTAGGGATAGTTTTATCAATTCTGACCACCTTAGTTTTAGCAACAACAACAAATGAGATGTTATGGTTTATCTCAAGACTTATTGCTGGTTTTGGCAGTGGGATGGTTCTTATTATTGGTGGGGCATTGGTGATGGTAAAGATAAATTATGAAAACAAAACAAAAGCGATGGGGATACATTTTGCAGGTATCGGAACTGCTATTGTGTTATGTGAATTATTAAGTCAATATATCCTAAAGTTTGGAGTCTGGAGTGATGCGTGGATGGCTTTAACTATTTATGCTTTGGTTGTATCTATTTATGCTATTCATATTCTTAGTTTTGATAAAGAGGTGAAAAAAGATGCTCCTAAACATAAACTCTCTTTAGATATTTTTACTCCACATGTGATACTTCTAACATTTGCCTATTTTACAGCAGGGGTTGGATTTGTTGTACAAGGAACGTTTTTACCAGATATTATCAATTCACTCGATGGACTTGAGGGGTATGGAAGTTTAGGATGGTTAGTTGTAGGACTTGCCGGTATACCCTCTGCTATTATTTGGATGAGGTTAGCTCATACTCATGGTAGTATTAATATCATTATAATAGCGATGCTTTTACATATAGTAGGTATTTTAATACCTACATTTTCAAATGATATTTATCTTAATCTTGTAAGTGGCGCTTTATATGGAAGTAGTTCTATAGCCCTAGTAGCACTATTTATGACTTTAGGTGGACAAATAGCACCTAAAAATCCAGTAGTACTTATGGGAGCTTTTACTGCATCCTATGGAGTAGGGCAAGTATTTGCACCTTTGTATAGTATAAAACTGATACATCTTTTTGGAAATTATGATACAACATTATATTTAACTGCTTTTATTGTTTTTATAGGAGTATTGGCATTATTGTATGCAAAAAAAATAGATAAAAATAGTAAATAAATTTATCTGAGACTTATCTGAGACTTATTTAGAATATACTGTAGATATTAATTCTAAATTATAAAAAGAGAATAGATATGAATAATGAATTCAAATATGGTAAAAAAGATGGGCAAGATATTTTAATTAGATACTCTAATCTTTCTAAGGAAGAAGCTAACAGGCAATGGAAGTATGAATTTGCATTATCTTCTCAAATAGTTTCTCCTTATGTCT
>JAONGR010000064.1 GCA_028375605.1 Arcobacteraceae bacterium | reverse complement strand
ATTTCAATTCATAATTTAAAGAATTTGTTTCTTTTTTAACTGCTCGTAATAGCTGTTTTTTACTTGACTGAACTACTAGTTCACCTTTTTGTGAGTTTGCGCCGAATAAAGTTTCATTTAAGTACTCTTCTATTTCTAAAATTCCAGTATCTTCAAGTGTAAAACCAGCCTTAAGAGCTTCTTCTGATCTTCCTGTTCTATGAAGTAAAGCCATTTTTCCTGAAATTGGTATGAATTTAATAGTGTCTAAAATATAATCAAGTTTACTATCTTTATTTTGTGATTCAAGTTGTCTTTTAATTGAAGATTTTGTATAGTTAATTACTTCATCCAATTGTTCCTTTGAAACAGTATCAGCCCTTGTGATTACAATAAGTAATTTTGATATATTTTGATAAAGCAAAGCATCAATAATAAATTCCACATCTTTAAGTGTTGCACTTTGACTTACATTCATCAGATGTAACATCATATCACAAGCACCTATATACTCTTTTGTTATCTCTTCTCTTTGAATAACAGGATCATCTAAACCAGGAGTATCAACTATTTCTATACCATCTCTTAAAAAATCTAAATTGGAACCAAGTTCAACGTATTTTACTAAGTTACATTTCTTTTGACTTGCTTCTGCAGACGTATAACTTGAAAGCTCATCAATATTTATTTCATCATAACGTGATTGTGGTTTGATATAGGATTGTAATTTATCACCAAAAACACTATTTGTTTCATTTACAAAATCTTTCATAGAATCAAGTTGTTCAGACGATTTTACAATTTTATTCCATTCACTTTCATTCCAATAATATACCCTTGCATTCTCTTGAATATTATGTTTTACAATTGTAAGATTTGCTGTTTCAGGAACAACAGCACTTCCTAATATCTCTTTACCCATTAAAGCATTTAACATCGTTGATTTACCAGCATTCATAACACCTGTAATTCCAATTGAAAACTTTTGATTATCAATATAATTACTTGTCTCAGTTAGATCCTCTTGAGTTTTATCTGATACAGTTTCTTTTAACTCATTTAAAATACTTTCTATAGCAGACTTCAATACGGTGAAAGAACTTTTTTCTTTTTTTGAACTGATGTTTTCAGTACCACTATCTTCAGAAATAATTTCCTGATGATCAAATAAGGAAGTTAGTTTATGAAGATTTTCTAAATTGATAATCTCTCCATTATGTAAATATTCAAATGACTGATGAAGAGTATGTAAAAAAGACTTTGATTTATGTAAAGAAATAGAGTCCAAAATACTATGTTGTAAGTGGTAAAGTTCACTATCATTGTGAGGTACACTAACATTTAAAATAGAACAAAGGTTTTTAAAAGAATCTAATACTAAAAACTTTGTTGATTCTTTTCTTGTAGTTGATAAGATTAATGCAAAAATCGAAAATGCATCATCATTTACTTTTGTTTCTATCTCTTCAACTTCAGTATTTTGCTCATAAGTAATACCGTGGTACAGTAAAAAATAGTCATTTACTAAATTCATATAATATCTCCTAAATATAAAAAGTTAAATATCACACATGATACTTAACTTTTCATACTTGTTTTGAAAAGAGGAAAACCTCTTTTCAATTATCTAAGTGCTACTAGTTTTCTTCTTAAGTAAGCAATCTTATTTTGTAATGGTAAATGTTTAGGACAGTGATCTTCACATGCTAATAATGACATACAACCAAATATACCATTGTCATCTCCAATTAACTCATAAAAGTCTTCTGCTGTTCTTGTATCATGAGGATCAACTTCAAATCTAGCAACTCTATTAAGTCCAACTGGTCCAATAAAATCTGGTCTCATAAGTTTTGTTCCACACGAAGCAACACAAATACCACACTCAATACATCTATCAAGCTCAAAAGTTTCATCTGCTACATCTGGATCAACTTTCTCTTCCATCTTAGTAATATCAACCTCTTCATTATTAACAATCCAAGATTCAACTTTAACAGACATTGCATCCATCCATTTACCAGTATTTACTGATAAATCCTTAATAAGGTCAAATGCTGGCATTGGCATTAATTGTAATTTTCCTTCTGGGAAGTTAGCAATCAATGTTCTACAAGCAAGTACAGGCTTACCATTTACAACCATTCCACAAGAACCACAAATTCCTGCACGACAAACGAAATCAAATGATAAATCAGGATCAAATTCTTCTCGAATTTTTGTTAACGCAATAAAAAGTGTCATTCCTGGAGTTTCTTCTAAATGATAATCAACAAATTCAGGTTTAGAATCTTTTGATCTTGGATTATATTTTAATGCTGAAATAGTTATATCTCTACCTTTTGCAATACTCATTATTTGTCTCCTGCTCTTTCATTTTTTTCTCTATAGTTCATTGGTAAATCAAATGGCATTAATTCATGTTGAATTTCATGTCTATCTTTACCTTCTGCTTCTAATTTTTCACTAATTTCATCTACTTCATTTTGTCTTTTTTCAGAAAGTTCATGTTCTATAATCATACCTTTTGCACCATAACCTCTAAATGCTGGAGGCATTTCCATTGTCATAATATCAAGATCTTGATATGAAACAGTAGGTGTAGTTTGATTTGCATCTGGCCAAGAAGTTAATGTTCTGTTTAACCAGTTTGCATCATCTCTTTTTAAGAAGTCTTCTCTATAGTGAGCTCCTCTTGATTCAGTTCTTTCACGTCCACCTTTAGCAACACAAAGTGCTACTTTAAGCATTCTTGGAACTCTATATGCTTCTTCTAATTCAGGGTTACCAACTCTTTCTTTAGATTTTACATTGATCTGTTTCGTTTTCTTTAATAGTTCTTCTAACTCATCAACAGCTTCGGCAAGTCCTGTACCATCTCTAAAGATACCAACTTTTTGATCCATAAGATTTTGCATTCTATTTTTGATTCTAAAGATATCTTCGCTACCTTCATAAGCTAGAATATCATTTAAATATTGATCTTGTTCATCTAAAAATTTCTGAACTGTTTTTGTACCAATTATTACATCATTTTCTAAACAATAATCCGCAAAATAATTACCAATAATCATACCAGCAACAACTGTTTCAGAAACTGAGTTTCCTCCAAGTCTATTAAATCCATGCATATCCCAACAAGCAGCTTCACCACAAGCGAATAAACCATTTAATGTTTGTGATTCTCCTGTAGGATTAGTTCTAATTCCACCCATAGAATAATGTTGCATTGGAAGAACTGGCGCCCAACCTGCTTTACCTTCATCTGCTGGATCAATACCATTAAATATTTGACAAATTTCTTGAACATCTCTTAAGTTTTTTTCAATATGCTCACGACCAAGAATAGAGATATCTAACCAAATATGATCACCATATGGAGAAGGAACACCTTTACCATTTCTAATATGTTCAATCATTCTTCTTGAAACAACATCTCTTGAAGCAAGTTCTTTTTTCTCAGGTTCATAATCTGGCATAAATCTATGTCCATCAACATCTCTTAAGATACCACCATCTCCTCTACAACCCTCTGTTAAAAGGATTCCTGATGGAACGATTGGTGTTGGGTGAAATTGTACAGCTTCCATATTTCCTAGAGTTGCAACTCCAGTTTCTAGTGCAATAGCAGCTCCAATACCTTCACAAATTACAGCATTTGTAGTTTGTTTAAATACTCTACCATATCCACCAGTAGCAATACATGTACCTTTTGCAACGTAAGCTTCTAATTCACCAGTAATCAAATCTCTTACAATCGCACCATAACATCTATTATCTTCATGAATTAAAGAAACAGCTTCTTTTCTATCTCTAATATCTACTTTATTTCTAAGTGCTTCATTTGCTACACCAAATAACATTGTGTGACCTGTTGCATCAGCTGTGTAACATGTTCTCCACTTTTTAGTACCACCAAAATCTCTTGACATAATTAAACCATGTCTATCAGAATCTTCAGTAATAGTTGTTTTTTTGGCATTAATTACAGCTTCTCTAGAACCTTCTCTTACTCTAGTCCAAGGCACACCCCAACCTGCTAATTCTCTAATAGCTTTTGGTGCTGTATGTACGAACATTCTTGCAACTTCTTGATCACATCCCCAGTCAGAACCTTTAACCGTATCTGCAAAGTGTAAATCTTCGTTATCTCCATCAGACATTTTCGAGTTACCTAAAGATGCTTGCATACCACCTTGAGCAGCAGCACTATGAGATCTTTTAACAGGAACTAATGATAATACTACTGTATTAAGTCCTTTTTTTTGTGAAGCTACTGCTGCTCTTAAACCAGCAAGTCCTCCACCTATAACAAGTGCATCACAATAATTAATTTTCATTATTTAATTCCTTTCATAATAGTTGACTCTACTTTTGCAATTGTTGGATTATATTTTTCGCCAACTCTATCTGCATGTTCATAACCAATTTTCATATAAGCAAGTAAAGAAGCAAGTCCTAATACCATAAAAAATACAGTTAATGCCCATTTAACTTTTTTAAGTGTTTTTCTAGTTTCTTTAGGATTTTTTCCGTCAAACCATCCCCATTTTACACATAATCTGTAAAGACCAATTGTACCATGGAATTCAACAGCTAATAAAAGTAAAAGATATAATGGCCACATCCACTCAGACCAAACTCTGTCTGCAGAAGCATATGGTCCAATAGCATCAGAATGTGTCATGATGATATATAAGTGAACAGATCCTAAGAAGAACATAACAAAACCAGTAAATGCTTGAGTCATCCATAATTTTGTATCATCATGATTCATATTAATAGAATGCGCTTTCATTACTTGGTATTGTTTAAAATTACCTGGTAGTTTTCTCATACCTAAACCAGCATGAGTAATAAATACAATAAAAATAAACGCTGCAAATATTGTAACAACTAATGGATTTCCACCATCCCAAATAAAACTTCCTTCAAGAAGTTTCGTAATTGTATACATAAAATCTTTTGAGATTAAAATCGACGATACCATTAACATATGTCCCCACATAAATAATGCTAAAAATCCACCTGTTAAACTTTGAAGATAATCAAGTTTCGCTGGCACTCGACTTTTCTTCCCCTCAACTG
>JAONGR010000063.1 GCA_028375605.1 Arcobacteraceae bacterium | reverse complement strand
ATTTTATAAAAAATTAAAAATTAAATTTTAAGGAAAAAACATGAAGAAGATAGTATTAGCAACATCATTAACAGTAGCAAGTTTATTTGCAGCAGATAGTTTAACAGTAATTTCATTTGGTGGAGATTATGGAGCAGCACAAAAAAAACATATGATTGATCCATTTGTAAAAGCAACAGGTACAAAAGTATTTTTTGATGATTACAAAGGTGGTACAGCAGAAATAAAAGCACAAGTTGAAACAGGAAGTGTTAATTGGGATGTTCTTGATATAGAATATGTTGATTTAGAAAAAGCTTGTAGTGAAAATCTTTTAGAAAAAATAAATCCTTCATTTTTACCTAAAGGAGATAATGGTGTATCTGCAGTAAATGACTTTGAACCTATTGCATTAAATGAATGTGCAATTGGTAATATCTTCTGGGCAACAGCATTTGCATACAATGACAAATATATTGGTTCTGTAAAACCTACAAAATTAACAGATTTATTTGATATCAAAAAATTTCCAGGGAAAAGAGCACTTAGAAAAAGAGCTCAAATTAACTTAGAGTGGGCATTAATTGCTGATGGTGTAGACGCTAAAAAAGTATATGATGTTCTTGAAACAGATGCAGGTCTAAAAAGAGCATTTAAAAAACTTGATACTATTAAAGATTCTGTAATTTGGTTCGATTCTTGGTCACAAGCGCCTCAATTATTAAATGATGGTTCTGCAATAATGGCACAAGCTGCTAACGGTAGAGTAACAGAATTTAATGTTGTATGGGATGGACAAGCATTTGACCTTGATGGTTGGGCAATTGTTAAAGGAAGTAAAAATCTTGAAAAAGCGAAAGAGTTTATTGCATTTGCTACAGGAACAAAACCTTTAGCTGGTATGAAAGATGTAAATTATGGTCCAACAAGAAAATCTAGTTCTGATTTACTTACTAAAGAGGAACAAAATAAATTACCTACAGCTCACTTAGATGAAGGTTTTAAAGTAAATGGTGAATTTTGGGCAGATTTCGGAACAGAATTAAATGAAAAATTTAACGCTTGGTTATTAAAAAATTAGGTTATCCTAATTTTGGAGTATATGAGTTATGAATGATATAACATTTAAAAAAAGCGATAGAGTAGAGAAAATCAAAGCATTTATGCTTGTTTCTCCGCTACTATTATTTGTTTTAGTATTTTTCGTTACACCTATTTGTATTATATTAGTAAAAGGTATATATAATCCAAAGGTGAAAACATTACTTCCCAATACAGTTGTATCTATTCAAAACTATGATTATAAACAACCTTTTCCAGATGAGGGAACATTAAAAATATTTGTAAAAGAATTAAAAAGTGTATCTAAAGATGGGATGAGTGGAGTTTTAGCGGAAGAGCTAAATCGACAAGTTCCCGGATTTGGTAGTACTATTAAAAGAACAGCAAGAAAATTAAATAAAATAGAAATAGAAGATATTACATCTTATAAAGAGTATTTATTAAAAGCATCCAAAAGATGGGAAAATCCACAATATTGGATGACCTTAAAACGATCAAGTAGTGGATTTACTTTAACAAATATATTATCTGCACTAGATTTAGAATTTGATTTGCAAGGTGTTATCAAACAAAAAGAGGAATCGTCTCAGATATATTTACCAATATTATTAAAAACGATGTACATGGCACTTTTGATTACTATTATTACGATGATTTTAGCATATCCTACATCATATTATCTTTCAACTTTATCAAAAAGTAAAGCAAATTTATTGATGATTTTTGTACTTTTACCATTTTGGACATCGATTCTTGTTAGGATTGTTTCATGGATCACTTTACTTCAAGATAAAGGTGTTGCAAACGATATGATGATTTACTTTAATATTATAGATCAACCATTAGACATGATGTTTAATCAATTTGCGACTATTATTACTATGACACATATTTTATTACCATTTATGGTTTTACCACTATATGGTTCAATGAGAGCTATGGATAAAACATATCTTAAAGCATCTTCATCACTTGGAGCAAATCCAATTACGACATTTTTTAAGATCTATTTTCCATTGACTATATCAGGACTTAGTGCTGGTGCCATTTTGGTATTTATAATCTCTGTTGGTTACTACATTACACCTGCTTTAGTTGGTGGTGTTGATGGTCAAATGATAAGTAATATGATTGAATATCATATGAGAACTTCAAACAACTGGGAACTAGCTTCTGCAATGGGTGGTATCTTACTATTTATTACAATAGTTCTTTACTGGACATACAACAAATTAGTTGGTGTAAACAGTTTAAAATTAGGATAAGAGATGATAAATAATTTTTTAGATAAGTACGGATACAAAAACTTTAATTTATTAACGAAGTTTTTTAGTTATGGGGTGTTTTTATTCTTGGTTCTTCCAATTATAATACTAGTACCCTTATCATTTAATTCAGGTTCATTTTTTACATTTACTCCTGAAATGTTAAGTCTAGATCCTGCTGGATTTTCACTTAGATGGTATGAAGAGTTTTTAAATAGTGAATCATGGATGTTAGCTGTTAAAAATTCATTTTTTATAGCTATAGTAAGTAGTGCTGTAGCAATTATACTAGGTACTATAGGTGCACTTGGTTTAAACTCAGATAAAATGCCTTTTAAGGGTGTAGTTATGATTTTATTAATTTCTCCTATGATTGTTCCTTTAATCATATTAGCAGCTGGTATGTATTTTTTCTACTCGTATACAGGGTTATTAAACAGTTACACAGGGATAATTATTGCACATGCAATACTTGGTGTACCTTTTGTAGTTATTAATGTTTTAACTTCACTTAATGCATATGATAAAAACCTTACAAAAGCATCTTATAGTTTAGGGGCAAACCCAATATCTACATTTTTTAATATTACATTTCCAATAATCAGACCAGGTATTATATCTGGTGGATTGTTCGCATTTATTACTTCGTTTGATGAAGTTGTAATCATTATATTTTTAGCTAGTCCAGAGCAAAGAACTATCCCTAAACAGATGTTCTCAGGACTAAGAGAGCAGATTAGTCCAACTATTCTAGCTGCTTCTACTTTATTATTGGCATTATCAGTTATTTTATTATTGAGTATCCAATATATGGAAAGAAGAAAAGAAAAACTAAGAGGTGGTGGTGAATTACATTAGTAATTCCCTATTATCCAAAATAAAATAGATATTTTAGTTCTTTATGAACTTTAATATTGAACAAGGAAACACAATGACAAATAGAAAAGTATTATGGAAACCATTTACTGCAAATAGAGAATTTAACGCAGATCCTAAAATTTTTGTAAAATCTGATGGTATGTATTATTTCACAGATAAAGGTGAAAAAGTATTAGATGCAGTTTCAGGACTGTGGTGTTGTAACTTAGGAAATAATCATCCTAAAGTAGTAGAAGCAATAAAAGAACAAGCTGGTTCTATGTATTATTCTACAGCATTTCAAATAGGAAATGAGCCTGAATTAGAACTTGCAAAAGAGTTAGTCTCTATTACACCAGATGGTCTTAATCATGCTTTTTTTACAAATTCAGGTTCTGAGTCTGCTGAGAGTGCTTTAAAGTTAGCATTAGCTTATCATAAAGCAATGGGAAATGGATCTAAAACTATGTTATTAGGACGAGAACATGCTTATCATGGTGTCAACTTTGGTGGTATTTCTGTTGGTGGACTTGTAAACAATAAAAGAACATATAATAATCTTTTAAATGTAGCACATATTCCAACTATTTTTGATTTAAAAAATAATGCATTTACAAAAGGTATGCCAGAAAATGGCGCAGATAAGGCTGATTCTTTACTTGATACTATCAATCTTTATGGTGCTGAAAATATAGCTGCACTTATTATGGAGCCTATGGCTGGTTCTGGTGGGGTTCATGTTCCACCAAAAGGATATTTAGAAAAGATAGCTAAAATATGTAAAGATAACGATATTTTACTTATATTTGATGAAGTTATTACAGGATTTGGAAGATTAGGTTCTGCATTTGCGTCAACTAAATTTGGTATAACACCAGATATTATGACTACGGCAAAAGGTTTAACAAATGGTGCAATTCCAATGGGTGCAATTGTTGCTAGTACAAAAGTTTATGATGCAATCATAAATAACAGCAAAACTCCAATAGAGTTTTTTCATGGGTACACCTATTCTGGTCATCCTATTGCTTGTGCTGCTGGAGTTGCTACAATAAAAGCATATAAAGAAGAAAAATCCTTTGAAAAAGTAGCGGAGATATCGCCATATTGGGAAGAGGCTCTTCACTCTTTAAATGGTACAAAACATATTATTGATATCAGAAATATAGGTTTAGTTGGAGCTATTCAATTAGAAGTTAGTAAAGATGGTATAGGTGCATATGGAGATAAAGTATTTCAAGAGTGTTATAAAAAAGGTCTTTTAGTTAGAGCAACAGCAGATACTATTGCATTATCACCTGCATATATTGTAACAAAAGAAGAGATACAAACTATTGTATCAACACTTAAAGAAGTTATAGAAAATTTAGACTCGTAGTGTGAAAATTTGAGATAAAGATGAAATATTTTTATCTCTTAAGTTTTAAAATGAAACTGGAGTAATCATAGATAAATATGAAGCTTTTTTTGAGCTTCTATTTTCTATCTTATGTGGAATTTCTGGATTAAATCTAATACAATCACCTTTTGATAAAAAATACTCTACCTTCTCTAAAGTCACTACAATCTCACCTTCAACAACATAATCACACTCTTCACCACCTTTTGTATGAGGGATAATAACATCTGTTACTCTATTTGCTTCCATATTTACTTGTAGAAGTTCAATATCACCTTGTAAATCGGGAACCAGTAATTCACAGGTATATAAAGGATCAGGAAATGATATCATTTTTCTTTCACCATTTCGAACTACAAAAGCTTTTTCATTTTCTAAATTACCATGTTCATTATTACTAATAATATTCTCTTTGTCATTTGTAAAAAGATGTGCTAAAGTAATGTCTAAAACTTTTGCAATTTTTCTAAGTGTCTCAACAGACCCTCTAGTCGAACCCTTTTCTAATTGAGATAACATACCAAAAGAGATTTCAGCTTCAACAGCAAGCTGTTTTGCAGCCATCCCTTTTGCCGTCC
>JAONGR010000061.1 GCA_028375605.1 Arcobacteraceae bacterium | reverse complement strand
TTATAAAGTACTCTAAAGTTATCATCCATGTCGTAGAATACTTTAAATGCACCACCATCTTCTTTTAAATCTTTTAATGCGTCTTCAATATCCATTGGTTTATAAGATTTAAGAGTCATTGGAACAATTTCATTTTCTAATTTTTCTAATTCTTTAGCAATAGCATCTTCTTCAACAGCAATAGCAACTTCTGTTAATTTTGTAGCATCATGTGCTTTTATTTTATCAGCATGTCTTCTTAATATTTTACAAACTCTATCTGTTGCAATATCAATCGCACTATGTAAATCTTTATCTTTTTGTTTTACAACTACTGTATCTATATTTGCTATATTTAAAACATATTCGAATGAAATCACATTCTTACCATGTTTTTGCTCTTGAGAGATAATTGCATTTACTGAAATCATATCTAAATTGTATTTTTTAAAAGTTTCTATTGTACTTTCTATATGTAACTTTAATTCATCTGTTAATGTAACATGTCTTCCTACTATACTTGTATTCATATTGTACTCCTAGTATTAAAGTGACTAATTAAGAACGTGATTAATTAATCATCTACACAAAGTTTATCATACTAAACATAAAGTTTTATTAATAATTTGATACATATTTTGAAATTTAATTAACAAATTGCAATACAATTAGCAAAGTAAATTCTTTTATACTATAATTAATAATAAAGAAAATTAATGGTTTTAGGAAATATAATGGCTAAAAAAAAATCTTCAATATTTGAGTGTCAACATTGTGGAGAACAAAGTGTAAAATGGTTAGGTAAATGTCCGAGTTGTGGAGGTTGGGATAGTTTTGTTGAGTTGTCAAGTGAACAACTTGAAGTTGTAAAAAAAGTAGCTAAAGCATCTTCTGAGACTTCAAAAGCAACACCAATTACTCAAATAGAACAAGATAATATCACAAGGTTTTCTACACATAATGAAGAGTTTGATTTAGTCTTAGGTGGAGGTATTGTTCCTGGTGGATTAACATTAATAGGAGGAAGTCCAGGTGTTGGTAAATCTACATTACTATTAAAAATTGCAGGAAATTTAGCAAAAAGTGGTAAAAAAGTTTTATATGTATCTGGTGAAGAGAGTGCTGGACAAATAAAGATGAGAGCAACAAGACTTGATGCAAATGAAGATAACCTTTATTTATTGTCGGAAATATCATTAGAAGCTATTCAAGATGAACTATTAAGACAAGATTATGAAATAGCAATTATTGATTCTATTCAAACTATATATAGTGATAAATTGACATCAGCCCCAGGAAGTGTATCTCAAGTAAGGGAGATTACATTTGAGCTTATGCGTAAAGCAAAAGAATCAGATATAGCAATGTTTATAATCGGACACATTACAAAAGATGGAAGTATTGCAGGGCCTAGAGTTTTAGAACATATGGTTGATACTGTTTTATACTTTGAAGGGGAAAGTAGTAAAGAGATACGAATGCTTCGAGGATTCAAAAATAGATTTGGAAGTACAAGTGAAATAGGTATTTTTGAGATGACTCAAAATGGTTTAGAGAGTGCAAAAGATATTAATAGAAGGTTTTTTGATTCTACAAAAGCACAAAGTGGAAGTTGTTTAACTGTTGCAGTTGAAGGAAGTAGGGCATTGATCTTAGAAGTACAAGCCTTAGTAACAGAATCTACTTATCCAAATCCAAAAAGAAGTGCCACTGGTTTTGATACAAATCGTTTAAATATGTTATTAGCACTTTTAGAAAAAAAATTAGATTTACCTTTAAATTCTTATGATGTTTTTATAAATATTAGTGGTGGTATAAAAGTAAAAGAGAGTTCTTGTGATTTGGCAGTGGTCGCTGCTATTATAAGTAGTTTTCGTAATCGTCCTATATCTAAAGAATCAGTATTTATCGGTGAAGTGAGTTTAACTGGAGAGATAAAAGATGTATATAGTATGGAGACACGATTAAGAGAGGCAGGATCTCAAGGTATTACAAAAGCAATTATAGCTCAAAAATCTACAATTAAAACAGATATGAAATGCTTTGAAGTGGATGAAGTGGTTAAAATGTTAGAACTTTTCTAAGCATTTTTAAGATTCGTTTTATTGACAAAAAAAGAAAAATCATATACAATTCTAGCACTTAAAATAATTGAGTGCTAAAATTAATAATAAACTTGAGTAACATATACTCACAATAATAAAAGGAACTTATAATGAATTTTCAACCGTTAGGTGATAGAGTACTAGTTAAAGTACAAGAAGTAGAGACTAAAACAGCAAGTGGTATTATCATTCCAGATAATGCTTCACAAGAAAAACCAACAACAGCAGAAGTTATTTCAATTGGTTCAGAAGTTAAAGATATTGAAGTAGGTAATCAAGTTATGTATTCTCAGTATGCTAGAACAGCAACTGTAACAGTTGAAGGTATTGATTATTTAGTTATGGAAACTAGTGAAATTTTAGGTAAATTTGGAGAAACAAAATAATGGCAAAAGAAATATTTTATAGCGATGATGCAAGAAACAAATTATATAGTGGTGTAAAACAATTAGCTGATGCAGTTAAAGTTACAATGGGACCTAGAGGAAGAAATGTATTATTACAAAAATCTTTCGGATCTCCTACTATCACTAAAGATGGTGTTTCTGTTGCAAGAGAAATTGAACTTACTGATAGTTTAGAAAATATGGGAGCTCAACTTGTTAAAGAAGTTGCTTCAAAAACAAATGACGAAGCAGGAGATGGTACAACTACAGCAACTGTTTTAGCTGAATCTATTTTTAGAGAAGGTCTAAGAAATGTAACTGCTGGAGCAAATCCTGTACAACTTAAAAGAGGTATGGATAAAGCAAGTGCTTCAATTTTAGAAGAACTTAAATCTATGTCAAGAGTTGTTGATACAAAAGATCAAATTGCACAAGTTGCAACAATTTCTGCAAATTCAGATACTCAAATCGGTGATATGATTGCTGAAGCTATGGATAAGGTTGGTAAAGATGGCGTTATTACTGTTGAAGAAGCTAAAGGTATTGAAGATGAATTAGATGTAGTTGAAGGTATGCAATTTGATAGAGGTTACCTTTCTCCATATTTTGTTACAAATGTAGAAAAAATGACAGCTGAAATGGAAGCACCATTTATCTTACTTTGTGATAAAAAAATCTCTTCTTTAAAAGAATTATTACCAATTTTAGAAGCTGTAAATCAAACACAAAGACCACTTTTGATTATTGCTGAAGATGTTGATGGAGAAGCTTTATCTACATTAGTTGTGAACAGATTAAGAGGAAGTTTAAATATTTCTGCTGTTAAAGCTCCAGGTTTTGGAGACAGAAGAAAAGCAATGCTTCAAGATATTGCTACTTTAACAGGTGCAACTGTAATCTCAGAAGAGATGGGTATGACTTTAGAAACTGCAACTATGGATTTCTTAGGAACTGCTGCAAAAGTTGTTATCGATAAAGACAATACTACTATTGTAGATGGTTCTGGAGTAAAAGAACTTGTAGATGCTAGAATCGGTCAAATTAGAAATGAGATTGAAAATACTTCAAGTGAATATGACAAAGAAAAAGCACAAGAAAGACTTGCAAAACTTTCTGGTGGAGTTGCTGTTATTAAAGTTGGAGCTCCAACAGAAACAGAGATGAAAGAGAAAAAAGATAGAGTAGATGATGCTTTATCTGCTACTCGTGCTGCTGTTGAAGAAGGTATTGTAATTGGTGGTGGTGCTGCACTTATCAAAGCTGCATTAAAAGTAAGCCATGATTTACTTGGTGATGAGCAAATTGGCGCTGATATTATTATTAGAGCAGTAACAGCTCCTATGAAACAAATAGCTTCAAATGCTGGTTTTGATGCTGGTGTTGTTGTAAATGAAATTGCAAAAAATACTGATGTTAATATCGGTTTTGATGCTGCTACAGGTGAATATGTAGATATGTTTAAAGCAGGAATCGTGGATCCAACTAAAGTTGAAAGAGTAGCTATGCAAAATGCTGTTTCAGTTGCATCATTATTATTAACAACAGAAGCAACTGTTTCTGATGTGCCTGCAGATAATGTTCCAGCTGCTCCAATGCCAGATATGGGTGGTATGGGAGGAATGGGTGGAATGGGAATGTAATTCCTTCTCCTTTTCTTCTATCTCTAAAAACCTCTTTTTTAAAGAGGTTTCAAATTTACGCTACTTGTCAATTTTCATTACCTTTTATTATTTATAGTATTTTCGTAAAATCGTGATAAATATATAAATTTTACAATTTTTCGTTTAATTTTAAAGAACTTTCTTATATACTAAAGGATTTTAAAATAAGGAATAATAATGTCGTATAAAACTGAAAAGAATTTAATATTTTTTATTAAGTATGCTCCTTTACTTGTTATTATTCTTTTATCCTTTTTAACTACTTATTTTATGGAAAAAACTCATAAAAATCTTTTTGAGCGAGAAATTAATAGAACAAGTGCTCTATATACAAAGTTAAATAATGAAAAACTAAAAGATGAAATTTATAAACTTTACTATTATATCAATCAACAAGATAAAGAAAGTAAAGAAAAGTTAAAAGAAAAAATTCAAGAAAGAGTATATGAAGCTCATGCAATTGCATCTAAAATTTATGAAGATAACAAAAAGACTAAGTCAAAAGAAGAGATCTTTTTATTAATTAAAAGTGCCCTTGGAAGTATAATTTATAATAAAGGTCGTGGGTATTTTTTTATAGATGATGTTAATGGAGTAAATTTACTTCAACCCCTTAACCGAAATATCGAAAATCAGAACTTATCACAATTAGAAGATGTAAAAGGTTATAAATTTAAACAAACAATAATGAAGACAATATTAGATAAAACTGAAAGGTTTGATACATATTATTGGTATAAAAATGATAGTGATCAAAAAGCATATAAAAAAATAAGTTTTTACAAGTATTTTGAACCCTATAACATGGCTATTGGTACGGGAGAATATATTGATGAATTTGAAAATGAAATAAAAGCTAACGTAATAGAATATATACAGAAGTTTAATGAGAATAATGATGGATATATTTTCATGTTTAATTTTGAAGGGATACTACTTACTCATAAACAAAAAGAATTATTAGGTACTGATTTCTTGGCTAAGAATAAACAAGAAAATGTAGACTTTATCAAGAAAGTAATAAATATAGGGCAAAACAGCGAAGGTTTTTTGTCGTACTATAATCCAACGGTTAATGATAGTAAATATAAAAAAACGTCATTTTTAAAAGGCTATAAAGAATGGAATTGGGTCTTTGGTACAGGATATAATAATGGTGATTTATTAGAGATAATAGCAAAAGCTCAAAGTGATTTAAATAAAAAAAATAAAGAAAACTTTG
>JAONGR010000062.1 GCA_028375605.1 Arcobacteraceae bacterium | reverse complement strand
AATAAAATCACTCCACCACTTCATCAATGGTTTTAGTTGTTCTACAAAGTTTGCTTTATGGTTATATGCTCTTACAACCATGTTTTTATCATGATGATCTAATGCTCTCTCTTTTACTTCAAATGAAAATTTATTTGTAGTATCAAGTTCATCTATTAAGCTTCTAAATGTACCTCTAAAGCCATGTAATCGTATTTTTCGACCTTTTGATTCATCATTGAATCCCATTCGCTCCAGTACTCTGTTTGGACTTTCTCTATTTATTGGTTTACAATTATCTATACCTAAAAATACATATTCATGATTTGATGAATAATTATATTGTTCTTGTAGTATCTCTATTACCTCATCTGTAAGGGGTATTTTAAAATCATCTATATTTATATTTTTTATTTTCATTTTAGCTCTAGGAATAGTTAAAAGTTTTTTATCTAAGTCTATATATTCCCATTTCATTTGAGTAAGATTATCCGCTCTTAATGGTATATGTAATAGTAGCTTCATAGCATTACGCATAGAATGACCACCATTGTAAGTATAGATACTATTTACTAGCTCTTTTAATACTTCTAAATCAGTTATTTTTGCCATGTGTTTAGCTGTACGAGGTATGATGATATCTGATTTTCTAATATCTGCTAATAAGTTTCTATCACAATATCTTTTTAATACTGCATATCTGAAAAGGTTATCCAAATAATTAAATAGTCTTGATGCTATTTCTGGAGCTGATAATTGTTTAGTTTCTAATATCTTGATAATATCATCTATATCTACATCTTTGATATGTTTCAATTTTAAGTATGGCAGAACATCTTTTTCAAATACTCTTATTTTATTTTTATGTGTTACTTCTATAGTTCGTAAACTCTCTTTATCTAACCACTCATACATCACATCTTTAAACAGCCCTTTTTCTTCTTTTAACTTAGCATCTTTTGTTTTATTAAAATATTCGATTGGGTCAATATCTTGGCTAATTAAATCTTTATATTGAGTTCGTTTATCTCTTGCATTTTTAAGTGTAGTAGCTGGATAACTTTTAAAAGTTGTTTCTTTTGATTTTTTATTCATCATATATCTAAAAACCCAAACTTTATTTCCATTTGTGTTGATACATAGTCGTAAACCACCACCATCATTAAGGTAATATTTCTTTTCTTTAGGTTTTGATTGTCTTATTTGTATATCTTGTAGTAAGTCTATTTGAGCCATTTTTACCCTTTTAATTGGGGGTATTTTTTGATAAAATTGGGTTCTAAAATCATTCCCCCAAATTTACCCCCAATAATTTTTTAGATTATATTAGACGACTATAGCATAAGTTAGATTAGTAAATTGTTATAAAGCTAGGTTTTAAAAGGTTTTTTAGATTATTTTGAATTGTGTTAGATTATTAATTGGAGGAGGCACTCGGAGTCGAACCGAGGATCAAGGATTTGCAATCCAATGCATTAGCCACTTTGCTATGCCTCCATCTTTGAGGTGGAGAATTATAGAGAAATAAAACTTAAAATCTCATTATAGGAATCTTTCAGGAAATTTAATACTTCATTTGGATATTCTATCATATAAATTAACGAAAAGTATGAGAATAAAAATGACACAATTTACAAAAGATATACAAAAAATTTATGATTTTATCAGTGAACAAAAAAATGATATAAATAAACTTTATGAGTATTTAGAACAAAACCAAGATGACAAGTTAGTTATCATTCAAGAGTTTGCAACACATCTAAATGTACCTTTATCAAATGATATGAAATTAGCTTTGATAGCACGACTAGTAGGACTAAGAGATGATAGTTTAGTACAAGTTTTAAAACAATTAGATTTTAATGAAGAACAGATTATTGACTTACAAGAGCAAGCATATCAGTTTGCAAAAGATTATTGGCTTGATATTCATCAACAAAGGGTTGACTTTATAGTTTCAAATAATTTATTGACACCATTTTATCAAGAGATTTTTAAAGGTGTATACAATGTTGGTGTACAGATGTCAAAATGGCAAACATCTTGGACAAAAATGATTATCAACGGTGTAAATAAAGACCTACTTAAAAAATTTGACAATGACAATGAAAAAGTGATGGAATTCCTTGATGCAGACGATTTATTTGATAAGGGTCATGATGGACTTATCGCTGATAGAAGTTATTCTATGCTAACAAAAGAGAAAGACGAATATAAAAGTTCTGCATATCTAACTGCTTTTAAACAAGAAGTTACAGATGTAGTTGATGCACTAGAAGAGTTCATAACAAATATTATGGAACATGAAGATACTGTTTATAATCAAAAATGGGAATATTACAACTATCTACTCTCAATTATTGGTGCATTTTCTGAAACAAATACAGATAAACTTGTTTCAAAATGGGCAGAAGTGGATAAAACTTGGATGAAGATATCAACACCTATTCAAATAGGACATCCTTTAGAATACTATGAAGATCATTTTAGAAAAGCAGTTGCTTTAGAATGGGACATCAGACTAACAAATCCAAAAATCCAAAATAACAATGAAAGAGTATCTAAAATAAAAGTGATGTTTAAAGATATTTTTACAAATATAGATCAAAAAGAACATCAAAATATTTATGATTTTTCATTAAAAAGTTTAGATAAAGTGCAGTTATATCTAGGTCGCCCTGCTCTATTTTTTGCAGCAGAATTCAATGGACTTTTTTCAGCTCAAGTTGTACCAAATGATGAGATAGTATCTAAAGAATATGGTAAAAAAATCTTTGCATTTAGCGATGAAATTTTACAAGGTCAAAGAGCAAAACCATTTTTAAAACTTTCAACAGAAATATTTGGACAAGATTTTTTAACAAAAGATAGAAGCTTTTTATTTAATACAGACAATGATAAAAAATGGCATCAAGTTTATGACATTACAACTATTGGACATGAGTTTGGTCATATTTTATGGTGTGATGATGAAACAGAAACTGTTATGAATAAAACAGCCAACTTCAAAAACATAGAAGAGTTCAAAGCTACTACAGGTGGGCTTGTATCATTTTTTACAGATACTGATTCAAATGAAAAAGAGCTTGAAGAGTTTGTAATATCAGATACTATAAAAAGAGCTGTTGGTCTTATAGGGTGGATGGAAGTTGATGAAGTACAACCGTATTATTGTGAAGGGATGATTCACTTATTTGGTCTATTTGAAACAAAAGTATTAAACTGGGATATGGAGCTCAAAAAACTCAGTATTGATACAAGTACTCAAACAATTGAAGCCTTAAAACAATGGTATATAGAAATATATACTAAACTAGCTATTCATTATCTAGAAAAAAAAGATGCAACTCTTTTTTTATCTGATTATGCTATTAAAAAGAATAATAAATTTACTTCAACAAATGAAACTATAGATAACTTTATCCAACACTATTTTAAAAGATACCAAGAAATCGGTCAAGAGTTAGAAACTTCTGATAAAAAAGAAAACTATTTAAATGGATAAAAAAGGCTTTAGTCTTATTGAAATAATTTTTGTAATATTAACAATTACTATTATAATAACTGTTGCAGTGTCAAAATTTGACTCTGCTTTAAACAATACAAATATCACAAAAATAAAATCAGATATCTTGCAAATACGAGCAGGAATAAATCTTTATAAAAATAAAATGATTTTAAAAAATGAGACTCTTTCTTTTGATTCATTAGATGATAATGACAATAAATTATTTAATAAAGTTTTACAAACACCTATTTTATCTTCAAAAGAAAATAGCGCAAGAGCTTGGAGTAAAATATCTGATACTAAATATAAAGTTTTTTTAGATAGATCTAATGCTTTAGAGTTTATTTTTGATCCTACCCAATATACTTTTGATTGTGATATTTCAAATACTTTATGTAGTGAGCTAAACCTTTAATGTTTTTTTATAATGTAGCACTACTAAACTCACCTCTTGAACCACTAACATATCAATGTAAAGAAGAGATAAAAATAGGTACTTTAGTTGAAGTATCCTTACAAAGAAGAGTAAAATTACAAAAAGCTGTTATCGTTAAATCTGTGGAAAAACCCTCTTTTAAATGTGTAAATATTAAAGAGATAACAACTTCTTTTTATGATAAAAAAATGTTAGAAATCGCCTCTTTTATCTCACAATATTATGTATGTAGTTTAGGGGAAGCATTAAGTATCTATACACCTTTTCATCCAGTAGAAAAAAACAGTATAAACGAAGAGATAAACTACACTATAGAGCTCTCTGCTAATCAACAAAAAGCATATCAATTCACACAAGAAAATAAAGTCAGTTTATTATTTGCAAATACAGGTAGTGGAAAAACTGAGATTTATATCACAGCGATAAAAAATATACTCTCTTTAGAAAAACAAGCACTTTTACTTTTACCAGAAATTTCACTGAGTCCACAAATGGAACAAAGACTTACAAAAGTATTTGGTGAACAAATAGCCATTTGGCACTCTAAAATACAAAAAAAGAAAAAAGAATCTATCATAGAAAATCTTCTTAGTGGAAAAGTAAAAATTATTGCAGGTGCTAGGTCTGCTTTATTTTTACCTTATGATGACTTGGGATTGGTAATAGTAGATGAAGAACATGATGACTCATATAAATCTGCACAAAAACCAAGACTTCATGTAAAAGATCTATCTATTTATATAGGAAATAAATATGATACGCAAGTTATATTAGGCAGTGCAACGCCAAGTTTAAGTACATTTCACAAAGTGCCCTATTTTCGTTTGAAAGAAACATTTTTCCAATCAGAAAAGAGAATTTCTTTTTTAGACTCAAATTTAGAATTAAATGACACTATAGTCAATAAGATAAAAGAAACAATAGAACATAATAAACAAGTAATAGTTTTTTTACCTACTAGGGCAAACTTCAAATACCAAATATGTAAAGATTGTGGAACTGCAATAGAGTGTCCATTTTGTTCAGTAAGTTTAAGTTTACACAAAAATCACAATGCCTTACAATGTCACTACTGTAACTATACACAAGCAATACCAAAAAATTGTCCATCGTGTAAAACGGGAGCAATCGAAAGTTTTAGACTAGGAACTGCTGAAGTATATGAACAATTACAAAATATATTTCCTGAAAAAGTGGTCAAAAAATTTGACAGAGATAGTATAAAAACAAATACAGCACTGAAAAAAACACTGAAACAATTTAACGATAATAAAATAGATATTTTGGTTGGTACACAAATGCTTTCAAAAGGGCATGATTATCACAATGTAACATTAGCAGTAGTTTTAGGTATAGATTCTATTCTAAATATGACAAGTTATAAAGTGCGAGAAAAAGCACTTTCACTT
>JAONGR010000060.1 GCA_028375605.1 Arcobacteraceae bacterium | reverse complement strand
TCAAGCTATACTCATATAGTATTCTTTTATTAAGTCAACTCCATTGGTGTGGTGTTGTAAAATATAAAAGGAGAAAAAATGTTAAAAAAACATTTATTAACGGGTGTTGTAACGGCATCACTTTCTATTTTAGTTAGTGGTTGTGCTACAAATGATCTTACTAATACAAAAGTAGATAAGCCAGGGTTTAGTTCAGTTAGTTATGCTGATATTGCAAACGATGCAAAAACAGTTAACGACGTAGTATCTTATGGTTTAGGTCAAAAGGGGCAAAGATATTCGCCTATGACTCAAATCAATAAAGATACAGTTAAAGATTTGGTTCCAGTATGGAATTTCTCATTTGGTGGAGAAAAACAAAGAGGTCAAGAAGCACAAGCTTTAGTTAAAGATGGTGTTATGTATGTAACAGCTTCTTATTCTAGAATTTATGCTATTGATACTATTACTGGTGATGAGATATGGCAATACGATGCTAGACTTCCTAGTGCAATCCTACCTTGTTGTGATGTTATTAACAGAGGTGCTGCATTATATAAAGATTTAGTGATCTTCGGAACACTTGATGCTAAATTAGTTGCTCTTGACAGAAAAACAGGTAAAGTTAGATGGAAAAAGAAAATTGCTAATTATAAAGATGGGTATTCTTACACAGCTGCACCACTTATAGTTAATGATCTTTTAATTACAGGTAATTCTGGTGGTGAGTTTGGTGTAGTTGGTCAACTTGATGCTAGAGATCCTTTAACAGGTAAAATTGTATGGACTAGACCAATGGTTGAAGGTCATATGGGATATAAAAACGGTGTAGAAAATGGAATTACTGGTAAGACAAACGCGTCATGGCCAGGAGATTTATGGAAACATGGTGGAGCTGCTCCTTGGAATGGTGTTACTTATGATCCAGATACAAACTTAATTTTTGTTCCAACAGGAAATCCTTCTCCATGGAATTCACATGAAAGACCAGGGGATAACTTATATTCTGCATCTAGAGTTGCTATTAATCCAGATACAGGTAAAATTGTTTGGCATTATCAAACAACACCTAATGATGGTTGGGATTACGATGGTATTTCTGAACTAGTTGCTTTTGAATATACAGATGAAAAAACAGGTAAAATGGTAAAAGCCGGTGCTACAGCTGATAAAAATGGATTCTTCTATGTATTAGATAGAACAAATGGTAAGTATATTAGATCTACTCCTTTTGTTGAAAAAATCACATGGGCAAAAGGTATCGATGCAAATGGTCGACCAATTGTTAATGAAGAAAATAGACCTGGTAATCCAAATGGTGAAGCTAAAGGAAAATCAGTATTTTCAATTCCTTCATTCTTAGGTGGAAAAAACTGGAATCCAATGGCATTCTCTCCAAAAACAGGATTATTTTATGTTCCTGCAAATGAATGGGGAATGGATATCTGGAATAAACCAGTTAACTATAAAAAAGGTGCTGCTTATTTAGGTGCTGGATTTACAATTAAACCTACATTTGATGATCATATCGGTGCTTTAAAAGCTGTTGATCCTAAAACTGGAAAAATTAAATGGGTTTATAAAAATAATGCACCACTATGGGGTGGAGTTTTAACTACTGCTGGTGGACTTGTATTTACGGGTACTCCTGAAGGTAAATTACTTGCTTTAGATGATGAAACAGGTAAAGTTTTATACTCTTTCCAAACAGGTTCAGGAATCGTTTCATCTCCTATTACATGGGAACAAAATGGTGAACAATATGTTTCTGTTACATCTGGTTGGGGTGGAGCTGTTCCTTTATGGGGTGGTGAAGTTGCAAAAACTGTTAAATACCTTAACCAAGGTGGAACAGTACATACATTTAAATTACACAAATAATTTAGATAAAAATTTATAAAGGAGGACAGAATTATGGAATGGAAAAAACCAACATTTGTAGACAATAGATTCGGATTTGAAGTTACAATGTATATTTGTCACGTTTAATTTATAAAAGAAAGAGTAGTTATGCTACTCTTTCTCTATATTATTTTTCTTCAGATAAATTATATTTGTTTGAATAAAACTAATTAGGAGACTTACATTATGAAAATAGAAGTTTTAGGATCAGGTGCAGGAGGGGGACTTCCTCAATTTAACTGTAACTGTGATAATTGTAGAGGCTATAGAGAAGGTAAAAAAACCATTAAAAGAAGAACACAGTCTTCTATTACTGTTAGTGAAGATGGTGAAAACTGGGTTTTATTTAATACCTCACCTGATATTTTAGAACAAATACATAATTCTCCTTTTTTACATCCTACAAAAAAAAGAGAAACTAAAATTAAAGCAATAGTTTTTAATGACGGACAAATTGATCATACAACTGGACTTTTAATGTTAAGGGAAGGGTGCCCTCATGAAGTTTATTGTACTAAAGAAGTAAATGAAGAGTTAAATACATCTTTTCCTTTATTTAAGATGTTACAACATTGGGATGGCGGTGGAACTAAGTGGAATGAAATCCTTCCTGATAGTACTACTAAATTTGAAATTCCAGTAATGCCAAATTATGAGTTTTATGCACATGCTTTAATTTCAAATGCTCCGCCATATTCTTCATATAGAGATCAACCAAGAAGTGGAGATAATATTGGTATTACAGTTGTAAATAAAAATACAGGTAAAAGATTGTTTTATTTACCAGGTCTTGGAGTTTTAGAAGATCATGTTTTTGAAGAGATGAAGAATGCAGATGTTTTATTAATGGAAGGAACTCTTTGGACAAATGATGAAATGATAAAAGGTGAATTTTCAAATAAATTGGGTACAGATATGGGACACCTTCCCTTAAGTGGTGAAAATGGTTTAATTGAGATACTTGATCAACTAGAAAAACCAAGAAAAATACTTATTCATATTAATAATACTAATCCAATATTAGATGAATCAAATGATGAATATAAAGAACTTATCTCACATGGAATTGAAGTTTCATATGATGGGATGAGCATAGAAATATAAAGAAAAGGAAAGATCAATGAGTGAACTATTAAGTAAAGAAGATTTTGAAAAAAAATTAAGAGATATGGGCTCAATGTATCATATTCATCATCCTTTTCATGTTCGAATGTATGAAGGGTCATGTACAAAAGAAGAGATTCAAGGATGGGTAGCAAATAGATTTTATTATCAATGTGCAATTCCGATTAAAGATGCAGCAATTATGTCAAATAATCCACCAATCGAAGATAGAAGAAAATGGGTCGATAGAATTTTAGATCATGACAGTGTTGATGGTGGAATTGAAGCTTGGCTAGATTTAGGTGCGGCTGTGGGATTAAATAAAGAAGATTTACTATCACATAAGTTTGTTTTACCTGCTGTTAAATTTGCAGTTGATGCATATATAAATTTTGCGAAACAATCTCCTTGGAAAGAAGCTGCAATGTCATCTTTAACTGAGATGTTTGCACCTCAAATTCATCAGCAAAGATTGAATACTTGGCCTAAACATTATCCATGGATTGAGCAAGATGGGCTAAAATATTTTCAAAAAAGACTAAGTGAAGCAAGAAGAGATGTTCAACATGGTTTATCTATGACTTTAGTAGAATTTGATACAATAGCTTTACAAACTAGAGCATGTGAGATACTTCAGTTTAAACTAGATATATTATGGACTATGTGTGATGCATTATACTTAGCATATGAATTAAAAAGACCACCATATTTCAATATAAAGGACTGTAATGCAACAAGAAAAATTACTTGTAATAAATAACCATTTTCAACTTCAATGGGAAGAAAAACAAAATTGTTTTGTATTGTTATATCCTGAAGGTATGGTACAGTTGAGTCAAAGTGCTGGTGAGATTATGAATCTTTGTGATGGTGCGAAAACGATAGATGAAATTGTTACTATTTTAGAAGAAAAATTCAATGCTACAGATCTAAAAGACGATGTAGATGCTTTTTTAGTAGATGCTAAAGAGCGAAAATGGGTAATTGAAAATGACTGATGAAATAAAACCACCGTTATGGTTATTACTAGAATTAACACATAAATGTCCTTTGGAATGTACTTATTGTTATAATCAATTAGATTTTGCAGGTACAAAAGATCAAATGACTAAAGAAGATTGGTTTAGAGTAATGGATGAAGCTAGAGAAATGGGAGCAGTACAGCTTGGTATTTCTGGAGGGGAACCGTTACTTCATAAAGATCTTGTTGAAATCGTTCAAAGAGCTACAGATTTAAAGTTTTATACTAATCTTATTACTTCTGGTATTGGTGCAGATATAAGTATACTTCAAAAACTAAAAGATGCTGGATTAAAAACTATTCAGTTAGGTATTCAGTCTCATAATGAAAACACTATGACTCTTATAACTAATACTAGAAATGCATATAAAGATAAGATTGCATTTGCACATGAAGCAACAAGACTTGGTATTCAACTTATTATTAACTCATGTATTACAAGACAAAATATAGGGGAGATTGGTGGTATTATCGAATTTGCAGAAAGTTTAAATGCAAACTATCTAGAGGTTGCAAATATTCAGTATTATGGTTGGGCATTGAAAAATATTGATTTACTTCTTCCTACTCAAGAACAAATAACAGAAGCCAAAAAAGTAACTGATTATTACAGAGAAAAAAGAAAAGATATGAAAGTGTTTTTTGTTGTTCCTGATTATTTTGAGACTCGTCCAAAAGCCTGTATGAATGGCTGGGGAAGTACATTTTTAACTATTAATCCAGATGGTGTTGCACTTCCTTGTAATACTGCGAATACTTTACCTTTAGAGTTTCCAAATGTACAAGAGTCCTCTATTGAATATATATGGAATGAATCACATGCCTTTAATTATTTTAGAGGTGACAAATGGATGAATCCTACTTGTGCAGCCTGTCCTGAAAAAGAGCAAGATTTTGGTGGTTGTAGATGTCAAGCATTTGCCTTAACTGGTGATATGAATGAAGCCGATCCTGTGTGTGATAAATCATCATTTCATAATGTTGTGACAGATATGGTTGAAAAAAGTTTAAGTACACCAGATAGTACACCTTTATATAGAAATAAAAAGAATTCAATGCAATTTGTGCAAAAATAATATTTTTGTACAATTCAAAATCTAAAACTAATGATATGTAGATATACTTAGCATATGATAATTTTAGATTTTGAAACAAATACAACTAACCAATACGATGTAATAGAAGCAGCTGCTGTTAAAATAGAAATAGTAGATGGCGAATATATAGTAAAAGATAAATTTCATAGATATTATCTTTCAAGGTGGGATGTAAACCCATATTCTTATGCGGTACATAAACTCACTCCTGAACTCATTTTAAACCATAGAAATAAATCTGAAGATAAATATGTTTCATATTTTCAAGAAGATGAAGACTTTGTGGAGTTTTGTAAAGATGCAGAAACTCTAGTAGCACACAATATTAGTTTTGAACTACGACATATAGAATATTTAGCTACATTTGAAAATCATTTTTGTACTATGAAAGAAAATAAACAAATAGTAAAAGCT
>JAONGR010000006.1 GCA_028375605.1 Arcobacteraceae bacterium | reverse complement strand
AAGTCTTCTTTTTGTTTTGATGGAGTATAAAAGTCCTTAAAGTGATCTATAGTTGTAGATAAAAACTGGAGTTGTTCATCTACTTGTGTTACTTTTTTAGTAAAATAACTTTTCTCTAGTTTTTGGTTTTCAAAACGTTTTTTGATATTGATAAGTATGTAAGAGATGTTATTTAATGGCTGTCTAAACTGGTGTGTGATATTTGCTATCATCTCACCACTTTGTGCCATTTTTGATTGTTGGAGTAACATATCTTCATAACTTTCTGTTTGTTGTTTTAAGCTACCGTATTTATATGATACGGAGATAGTAAAGAGTATAGCTTCAATAGCAAAAGCCAGTAACACGATATCTATGTATTTATTATTAATATAGACAGTTTTAAAATCAAAAACAAATAATATAAAACACAATATTGACCATCCTAGTACATATACGATAGTTGGTTTAAATCCATCTTTTATATTAAATATCACAGATAAAAACAAAATAGTATAGACGATAGTGTAAGGAAGGTATTCAAATAACATATAATGATAAATAGATGTTAATATGATGATATTTAGTAAAATAGTATTTATGATAAGTTCTTTAGTCGTTTTTAAAGGTGGGAAAAGTTTTCCTTCATAAAAAGATAGAGCAAAAATTACAGCAGAAAAACTTGCACATACCAAGAATATATCTTGTACTATATTATGTGTAAAAAAAAGCTTACTATAAAGAGCGATATACCCCAATGAAAAAATCTGCATAAAACAATATGCAAGATAGAGTATTTCTCTTGAAGCTATATATCTTATAAAGGTGTAAATAATAGTCATCATTAATATTCCAAAAGTGATGCCATAAGCTAAAATAACAGTTAAATCATAGCTCAATTTTATATCCAGTTCCTGAGAGATTTGAAATAGTATTTTGCGGTAATTTAGATTTGAGATTTTTAATAACTGTTTTTAATGCATCTTTAGTCATAACAGAATCTATCCAAATCTTATTTTCTATCTCTACATAAGTAACAAATCGAGTTTTATTTTTGATAAGTAAGCAGAGTAAATCCAACTCTTTTGTACGCAGTTTTACTAACTCACCATTTTTTACTAATGTTTTATTGTATGTATCAAAAATAGTATCATTTGATATCTTAATAATATTTGATAAATTATTCTCATCATTTATAGTAGTTATACAAAGATTGATAGCTTCATCAAAATCTTTTTCGTTAATAGGTTTTACCAGATATTTTATAAGTTTAAGCTCAATAGCTCGAAAAAGGTATTCTTTATGAGAGTATGCTGTGGTAATAATAACTTGGGTCGTATTATCTTTTTCTCGTATTTTTTTGACAAATTCTAATCCAGTTAGTTTTGGCATCTCGATATCTGTTATTATGATATCTGGTTTGTGTTTATCATATAAGTTAAGTGCTTCAAGACCATCTGAAGCATCATATATAGTATCGAAATAGTTTTCTAAATATTCGATACCATTTTCTCTAGCTACATTATCATCTTCTACATAAAGTATTTTTATATTTTGTGTAGAAGATAGCATAAGGCTTTATTTTTCTATATTAAATTTATTTTTTTCCACACTTGCAACAACATCACTAGCAATTGTATTTGTTTGTTTAGAGATAGTACTTGCTTCTTGCGCTATAACACTATTTTCTTGTGTAAATTTATCTAGAGTCGTAACTTCACTTGAAATCTGTTGCATACCTGAAGATTGTTCTTTTGAAGAGTTAGTTACATCAGTAATAAGTTCATTTGTTTTTACAATTTTATCTTCTAAGTCTTCGAAGCCTTTAATCATACGTATACTTATCTCTTTACCTTGAGCTGCTTTATCTGTAGCAGTTTCAACTAGATCCTTTATCTCTTTTGCTGCTTCAGCACTTTTGTTCGCTAGATTTCGAACCTCTTGTGCAACTACAGCAAAACCTTTTCCAGCTTCACCTGCAGTTGCAGCTTCAACGGCTGCATTTAATGAAAGAATATTTGTTTGAAATGCAATTTGATCAATAACAGTAATAGCCTCTAAAATTGAATCAACATGCTCGTTAATTTCATCAATCGATTCAGCTGTTTGGTTAGCAAAAGTTTTTCCTTGAAGTGATGATTCTTTTGTTTGTGATGATATTTTAAACATCTCTTGAGATTTTTTGTTTGTACTTGAAATAGTATCTGTAATTTTATCTACAGATGAAGATATATCATCTAGTGATGAAGCTTGTTTGATAGCATTTTGACTTAATAAATTAACATTGTTACTTAAGTTTTCTGATGAATTTTTTAGTGTTGTTCCATCTTTTAAGTTTGCATTTAACATAGATGTAATCATTGTATTCATAGCCGTAACTTCTTGTCCAATTATACCAGAATTTGTAGAAGCAATTTTTCTTGTAAAGTCGTATTTTGAATAACTTTCAATAACTGAAGCTAATTCATTTATATCTGTTCCTACTAATTTTTCTAAATTATCTAACATTTGATTGATAAGATTTTTCAAATCATTTAAGGATTGTGTATTTGATTCTTTTTCAATTCTTTTAACTATATGACCATTTCCAACTTCATTTACAACTTCTTTTAAATCAACAATAAGGTCATTTTCATCAGTAATATTTTGTTCTATTTGATATATGTTTTCATTTATATTTTCTGCCATTTTTCCAAATTCGTCATTTGCTTTAATGTTTATTTTTGAAGGAGAAGCATTTTCTTTATTTAAAAATTTGAAGAAGTTTTCTAGACCTTGGCTAATTGTAGTAAGGTTTTTATTTAATATTTTTGTCTGCATTACTAATACTAAAGATACTAATAATAGTGAGATGATACCTGCTATAATAGAAAAGTCAGAAATGATGTTCGCATCTTCTAAAAACTCATCCTCCATAACAGTAAGTCCAAATCCCCAAGAAACACCAGAATCCGATAAACCAAAGGATTTTATATAATTGTATGTTTTATCTCCATTCATTTTTTGAATAAATGAATAGTCTTGATTTGACATGATTTTTTTAGAAATTTCTAAGTGTTCTTTATCTTTGTACACTTTATTTATTTTTTGTCCGTGTATTTTACTATTTGGATGAGCTATTATTGTTCCTTCATTTGACATAAGATATGTAAATCCATTATCAAAAATAGAAATTTTAGATACTTTTTTCACAATCTTATCCAGTGAAATATCAATACCAATAACCCCTACAAATTTACCTTCATGGTACATAGGTGTTGATACTGTTGTATTTAGTACCTCTTTCCCATCTACTTCAAATTTATATGGTTCAGTAATATACTCTTTTCCTGTTTGTTCTGGTGTAGTTATCCATACATTATTTTTTAAAACTGGATATTGCCATACAAGATTGATTTCACCATTGTTTTTCATAACATAGGGTGAAAATCTCCCTGTTTCATCATGTGCATATCGTCCAGCAAACTCTTTATTATCTTCAAAAAATATATTTGGTTCTAGATATAACCATACTCCTACAATATAAGGGTTTTTTTCTAAAATTGAAGTCATTAATTCAATCATAGTGTCTTTTCTGAAACCCTGATTTGTTTTAAGTGTAGTTTCGAGAGTAGATGTAAAAGTTTTCACTAATACTACAGATTTTTCAATATCTGCTTTTACTTCAAGTGCATTAGAAGCAGCTAACTCTTTAATGTATTGTTCAGATATCTTTTTACTACCTGAAAATGCTTTTGATGATATAAGGTATGTAGTAATTGAGGATGATATAATCAACACTGATAATATACTAAATAATAACTTTTTACTAAAACTTAAGTTTTGAAACATTTTTAATCCTTTAGAATATAAATTATAACGACTTTGTATTTAATTTACCGCTATAATTATACTATTTTATTGTGTAGTCTTTGTTTACATGCTATGATAATAACTGAAATACGATACTTATTGTTATAATTGATATAAATATACCATAGCCTAGTATAGAAGATACAAGTTTTGGAGCAAGTCCTGCCATACTTGCAACTACACCTGCTGTTATCATAGGACCCATTGCACTCTCAAGTACTGATACATCTGTAATAAATCCTTCCATATCAAAGATATATACAATAATAAAAGCAAATGTAGGAACTAAAATAAGTTTATTTGCTATTCCAACAAGGAAAGGTGACATGTCTTTTTTAGGTATTTTTAACTGTAAGTTATATCCAACTGAAATTAAAGCTAAAGGTATAAGTGTATTGCCTAAAGTGGATAATGATTTTGAAATATCAGGATGAAACTCTATCCCATTTAATGCAAATGCGATGATCAATGCTATAAAAGGTGGAAATTTAAAAATTTTTTCCAAAATACATTGAATACTCATTTCTCCATTATCAGAATAAATAGCAATAACTACAGCACCATAAGTACTTAACGCTAAAAATGAGCCAATTTGATCGTAGATGATTGCATATGGTAAACCTTCTGTTCCAAAATAGTGAGAAACCATAGGAATACCTATAAAGGAAGTATTACCTAGTACTGCCACTAAAAGTAAAGCTCCTGTTGTATTTCTGTTCCATTTAAATATTTTTGACAATATTAAAATAGAGATAGCTCCAAGTATAGTTGTAGTCCATGCGATAAAAACAGGAATCAATACTTCACTAGAAAAAGTTATTTTTGGTACTTCATTGATTATGATAGCTGGAAGTGAAATATATATAATAAACATATTTAATACTTGAGATGTTTGTTCTGGAAATATTTTTATTTTTTTAAGAACAAATCCCAATAACATTAAAAATAGTATAAATATAAATGTACCCATAAATTCTCGCTTTTTAAATAATTAATAAGAATAGTATCTAAAATTTACCTAATATTTAATATTTAATTCTAAACTCCATATCACTCTCTTTTTCAAACTCCCAAGTCTCGGTTGTAATAGCTTCTAAAAATATTTTATCATGGGAAATAACTATCATAGTTCCGTTATATTCTCTCAAAGCAACTTCCAAAGATAAAACAGAATCTAAATCCATATGATTCGTAGGCTCATCAAGAATAATCAATGATGGACTCTCCAAAAGTCCTTTTGCAATCATCATTTTTCTTATCTCTCCCGGACTTGGTATAAAACTATCTTGCAGTTTGATAGGATCTGACGCTAGTTTTCTTACTATGGTGTATATTTCACCTTTTTTATCATTGGTCATTTCATTTATCTCATCAAAAAGTGTTTTACTCTCTTCTTGTGTTATCTCTTGTGGGATATATAAATACTCATCTTTTAAATCAACTGTGTCTAATAGATGATTTAAAAAGCTACTCTTACCTGCTCCATTTTCTCCAATAATACCTATTTTATCATGCTCTTTTATTAATAGGTCTGCATATGATAGTTTTTTTGTTTCACTTAAATCGAGTATATTTTTTTTGATAACAATTGGAAAAATCTTTTTCGTTCGAGTACTATGAAACTCGATACCAAGTTCAAATACTTTTTCAGTAGTAACTGTATTTGAGATAAGTTTGTCTTGTTTTGATTTTAGTTTTGCTAACTGTTGTCCATCATTTTTATCTTTTCCTGTAAATCTTGCAAGATCGATTTTAGTTTTACTATTCTTATCATTTTTTCCTAAATCTTTTTTAGACATTCTTTTTTTTGATTGCGTTACTTTCTCATGTTGATTTTGGATAGATTTTTTAAGTTTTTTTAGTTCGCTGTATTGTTTACTTTGAGTTTTTTCTAAAAATTCCATATTTATACTAAACTCATCCATCGCTTTTGAAAATGGCGTTTTAAATGAAAAAATATTTTTGTTTTTTAATATAATTGTTGCCGTTGATAAGTTATCTAAAAGTTCTCTATCATGACTAACCAATATCCCTATACCTTTAAAGCTTTTAAGAGCAGCCAAAACTATATCTTTACTTTTTCTATCAAGATGATTTGTAGGTTCATCGACAAGTAATACATCAGGTTCTTCAAAAATAGCAACTGCTATTTGCATTCTTTTTCTCTCACCAAAAGAAAGTGTGTCCCATTGATATAACCATGCGTCATCTATATTTAACATATCTCGTATTTTAAATGCTTTACTCGTATATGTAGACATAAAGTCTTCAAGGTTCTGAGGCATCTCTTGGGTACTTTGCATACAGTAATGAACTAAATCATTTCCTTTTATACTCCCCTCTTCATACTTCAAATCTTTTGAGATAAGTTTTAAAAGTGTACTTTTACCAGAACCATTCGCTCCTACTAAACAACACCATCCTTGATCAAACTCTAAGTCAAGATTTTCAAAAATAGGCATAGTGGAAGTTTTGTATTTGTAGTGAAGGTTTTTTATAGTTAAGTGTTGCATAGATTTAGTCCTTGAGTATTAAAATGTCTTAATACCAAACAAACTACTTTTGTGAAGCTAAATACATATTATGGGATTATAGCATGTTTTAGTATTTTATAGATTTATTATAACGGCTAAAATGAAGGATAAGTGGACGAAATGACTTGATAGTTTGATCTTTAAATCTTATCTTCTTTTTAGTTTTATATATTTAATTATTTAGTATACTGTCCACAGAATTTAAAATCACTTCACTTCTTTACTTACTTCAGTCCTATTTCTACCATTATTTTTAGCATCATACATTGCATTATCTGCTTTAATAAAAGCTTTCTCAAATTCATCGGATTCTATTATCTCGGTCAATCCAAAACTAGCAGTAATTTTTATTTCATCTTTTGTAGAACTACAATTCATCTCTTCAATACCAACTCTCATTCTCTCTGCGATACTTTGTGCTTTTATAATGTCAACACCAAATAATAAAATAACAAATTCTTCTCCCCCATAACGACCAAATAAGTCACCATCTCGAAGTTTTAATTTTATTTGCTGAGCACATTTTTTCAATACTAAATCTCCTGAATCATGTCCATACGTATCATTGACATTTTTAAAATGATCTAAATCAAACATAACTAATGTAACTTGATGATTAGATATCCATGCTTCTTCTGTTTTCTCTTTTAGTGCATCTATAAAACCACGACGATTCAAGATACCGGTTAAGGGATCTGTTATCGATTCTATTTTTAGTTTTCCTTGAGCTTCTTCTGTAAAACTCAAAAATGAAAAAACTCCAACCGCAACACTAAAAGCAGGCCATATTGCTTGTGAAGTAATCTTCGTAATAGCAAAAAAATCAGCAGATATTTCAAGGGCGATTGAACGTGAGATTAGAACAACACTCATAATTAAAAATACATATATAAGTGTAATGTCTGAGGAGTTTATTTCTTTTTTCACTTTGGAAAAAAGATAAATAATAATTAAAAAAAGGGAAGGTATAATCACTGCACTTAAGTGTAAAACAGCAGTGAAATTATTGTTATAAGTTAAATAACCTTGAATTAAAGAGTGTACAATAAAGCCGGTGATTATAAAAAACCAAGGTACTTTCTTTTCACAACGATTAAAACTAAACAAAACAATTCCCCAAATAAATATCAAAGATAAAATTGCAGAAATTATTTTAAAAAACATTCCAATTTCAAATGCATATAAAAACCAACTAATTGAAAATGCAAGGAACCCAAAGGTTAAAAAATGAATCGAAGCAGGTTTATCATCTAAATCTTTTATACGAGATCCAGCTAAGGCTACTACAAGATTTAATAATCCTAAAGTAAGAAAATATATTTGTTCTGGTGTCATTCTATAATTTCCTATTCTTTTAATTTTTTATAAACATGTAATTTTATCTAACAAAGTATTAAGTGTTAATTTATTTTAAACTGAGAATAAGTCGCTTACCATTGAATTTATCTTTTTTAAGATAAATGTATTTCCTATTTTCTACCAGTCAACAAAAATATAGGATACTCTCCATACGGTTTACTAGATACCGATATAGTTTCTATTTTCAAATCTTTAAATCCTACTTTTTTAGCTATGTTTAAAAATTCTTCTTTATCAAATCCAAAATGAAATACTCCCGTATCTTCTTTATGAAAACTACCATCTTCTGTTTCTAAATCAGCTAGTCCTATAGTTCCATTTTCATTTAATAAATCATAAAATTTTTGTAGTAAATCTTCTGTGTTTTGTATGTGATGAATAGTCATAGATGAGATGATACTATCTATATTTTGTAGTTTATGGGTATACTCTTCTTTTGTTATGTCTAGTTCTAAAACTTCTAACTCACAAGGAAAACCATCTGTTTTATCTCGTAAGACTTTATTCATAGATGTTGACATATCTACAGCTGTGATAGCTTTTACGTATGGAGCTATCTCTTGTGTTAAAAGACCAGTTCCAGAACCAAAGTCTAAGATATGCATATCTTTTGTATGTGAGATCTCTTTTAAAATACCATCTGCAATATTTTGTACATTTGTAACTCTTTTTTCGTTATTTTCATAGACGTGTGCTTTATGTGCAAAATAATCTTTTTTTTTACTCATGGTTAATAATCTCTCTTTTTATTTCTTTATAAAGAATATGATAACAAAAATCTCATGTAAATTAGTTGAGATAAAATATTATTACTTATTAAAAAGTTTTAAGTATCTTTGCAATTTTAGCTAACCCTTTTTTTATATCTTGTATAGATGTATGCGTAAAATTAAATCGTATCTCATCGCTAACAGAGTCATCACTATAAAATTCACTACCAGGTACAAATATAACTTCATGTTTAAGGCACTCTCTTATAAATGATGAAGTATCAATATTTGGTAACTTTCCATATATAAACATACCACCTTTTGGCTCACAGTATTCAAATGTTGGTAAATAGTGATCTAACTGCTCTTTAAATATAAGCATTTTAATTTTGTATTGTTCTCTTATCACTTCTAGATGTCTTTTGTATTTATCCATATCATTTAAATAGTCATCAACTATATATTGAGATAATCCATTTGTATGTAAATCCATCGCTTCTTTATATGAAATAAGAGGTTCTAATAGTTCTTTGCTTGCTCGAATCCATCCAATTCTTAGACTTGGTGCTAAAGTTTTAGAGAAACTTCCTAAATGAAAACTATTATTTGGGATAGTACTACTTATCATAGTATTTCTAGTATCAAAATATAGTTCAGAGTATGGAGAATCTTCTATTAAAATAGCATCATTTTCTTTTATCATAGTTGCTATTTGTTCCCTTTTTTCTTTACTGTATGTTTTACCTGTTGGATTTTGAAAATCAGGAATCAAATATGAAAACTTTGTATCTTTGATGCTTGATTTAAATCCTTTTAAATTTATTCCATCATCTTCAAGAATGATACTTTTTTGTTTGATGTTGTTTAAGTTAAAAACATTTATAGCACCTAAATATGAAGGTGATTCTATAGTGATAGTTTTATTATTGTTATATCTAGAGATAATGTCTAAAGCTTGTTGTGAACCTGATGTTATCATAATATTGTCAGGTTTTGTAGGAAATCCTTCTTCACAATAAAACTGGGCTATTTTCTCTTTGAGACTATCTATTCCTGTTGATTTTGTATATTGTAAGGTTGCATTATGTTTTAGTACTCTATTAGCAGATTGTTGTAGATCAGCTGTAGGGAAAAGACTTTGATCAGGTAGTCCTCCTGCAAATGATATAGTGTTGTTATTTGTGTGTTCTAGTATCTCTCTAATAAATGAGCGTTTCATACATATTCCTTTTATTTACACTATAATAGCTTGTAAATATATTTTTTTCTGCACATTTATTGTTTATATAGTTATCTATTTTTGCTAATTTTACTTTCTTTTTGTGATATAATTAGAAATTAGAGGAATAAAAATGCATAAAAAAGAGACAAATCTTTCACATAGTAAATTAGCAAACAATATGATGAACTATATCACTAATAATATAGATACAGATATAAACATAGATGAAATCTCAAAAGATTTTGGTATTAGTAAGTATCATTTTCATCGTGTATTTAAAGAGCAAATGGGAACAAATATCTATGAAACCATAAAATCGATACGATTACAAAAAGCGTCAAATCTTCTTATTACAAACAAATATTCAACGATAACTGAAATAGCAAATATGTGTGGATACAGTTCTCAAACATCATTTATAAGGGCTTTTAAAGCTCGTTTTGAAGAAACTCCAAAATTGTGGAGAAATGGCGGATATAAAGAGTATTCAAATCAAATTTTGAGTAGCTCTCAGGCTGCTTCATTATCGACAGCAGATTTTTCTTATTTAGAGCCCAAAATAGTTAAAACAAAAAAGAAAAAGGCATATTATATTAGACAAAAAGGTTATAATAAAAAAGCAGCACAAACATGGCAAAAGCTTATGGCATGGGTCTATACAAATGAGATCGAAGAATATGAACAAATAGCTGTATATCATGACAATCCTATTATCACACCACTAGAAGATTGTTATTATGTTGCATGTATTGCTGTAGCTGAGGACTTGCACTTAGCAAATACAAATTTACCCTACTTTGATATAGATAGTTTATTATGTGCTGCATTTGAGGTAGAAGGTGAGTTTGGAGACATCTTAAAACTTATCCAATGGGTTTATCATCATTGGTTACCATATAGTGGTTTTGAAACTACCACACATCCATCTTATACGATATTTGAAGAAAATCATTTTTTAAATGATAATGGTATATTTAAAGTGAAGTATTTTGTACCCGTGAAGTATGTGTAAAATAAAAAAAGCTAGCCGAAATATTGGCTAACTTTTTTATGAAAATAGAAATTTAGTTAGTTGTTATTCGTTTAATAGGTTTCTATATAGTTCTCTATATTCTGTGTCATTTTCATCTCTTGCTTTCATAGCAGTTCTTGGATGTTCGTTTAATTGACCAGTTAACATATAAGGAATTGAGTATCCCCAATCTAGTTCTTTTTCCAATGGGACAATAAATTCTTCGATAAATTTTAATATAGGCATCATTTTAAATTTTGGATTTTTTAAGAAACCGATTAATAGTTCCATAGGACAGTTTCCAGCCCCTCTTCCTAGCCCAGAAATAGTAACATCAAGAAAACTAGTTCCGTAAGTCATAGCTTCTATTGTATTTGCATATGCTAATTGCATATTATTATGTGCATGAATTCCTATTTTTTTACCTACAGATTCTGCAACTTTTAAATACTTTTCAGTAAGTTTATTTATTTGTTCTGGATAAAAAGATCCAAAACTATCAGCGATATAAATAACATCGACAGGAGTTTTACTTAGTGCTGCTAATACTTCATCAAGTTCGTCATCAAAAGATTTTGAAATCGCCATGATATTTACAGTTGTTTCATAACCTTTTGCATGAGCTTCATTGATAAGTTCAATTGCCGCTGGGATTTGATGGATATAAGTAGCTATCCTTACCATATCTACAACAGATTCACTTTTTGGCAGTAATTCTGATGCTACCGTTCGTCCAATATCAGACATAACAGCAATTTTCATGTTTGTATCATTTTCTCCAACGATACTTCTTATATCTTCTTCTTTACAAAAATTCCATTTACCAAAATCATCTGGACTTTGTAATGTAGGTGAATTATTTTTTCCTATCTCCATATAGTCAATACCAGCTGCTACACATGTATCGTAGTGTGCTTTTACAAATTCATCTGTAAAATGAAAATTGTTTACTAAACCACCGTCTCTTATAGTACAATCGAAAACTTTAATGTCTTCTCTTACTGTTAATATTGAACCTTTTTTTTCAAACATTTTAATCTCTTCTTTTTTATTTAATAATTTATAATATGATATCTTAATGAAACTCAATAAGTCTTTAATATAAGCTATATTTTAAAAATTATTTATATTTAGATGGATTAAGCTATTATCTTAATATTTTTTAACAAGGAATACTTATGAATCTTATATTTAATGGTTTGATTAAATGTTAATTATTAATACCCTTTTACCTATCTTTTTTCTTATCTTAATAGGATATTTTTTTAAGCATATTAAATTCCCAGACGAAAGTTTTTGGAAACATCTAGATAAATTCAATTACTTTGTATTATTTCCTGCACTTCTTCTATATAAACTTTCAACTGCAGATATTAAAAATATAGTAAGTTTTGATTTTATTTTTGTTGCAATTATATCTTTATTAATAATATCGTTACTTTTAATGCTAATAAATAAAAAAGCTAAGTTTAAAGATGACTCATATACATCAATTTTTCAAGGTGCAATTAGATTTAATACCTATGTCTTTATTGCCTTAATTGATGCTCTTTTAAGTGATGAATCCTTTGTCTTAGCTATGTTACTTATAACATTTATTATTCCTTTTATAAATATTTTATGTATTTCTACCTTTTCATTATATGTTGCCAAAAATAAAGTTACTATTTATTCCTTTTTAAAATCTATCTTTAGAAATCCACTTATTTTAGCATGTCTTTTTGGTGGTTTATTTAATTTCTTTGGTTTTACATTTCCAATTGTTATTCAAAATTCTCTTTCTATTTTAAGCTCTGCTGCCTTACCATTAGGTCTTTTATCTGTAGGTGTTGGACTTCATTTAAAAGGGATCAAAGAAACAAAAATTGAGATGATTGTTTCTGTATTTGCAAAACTTTTACTTTTGCCTTTACTTGTTTATGTAATTGGAAACTTTGCCGGTTTAAAAAATGATACATTGATACTATTAGTTTTATTCGCAACAATACCTACCGCACCATCAGGATATGCACTTGCTAGAGAATTAGGTGGAGACTTAAAACTTATCTCTTCAATCATCTCTATACAAACAGTTATCTCAATATTTACAATATCTATTGTGATGTGGGTATTAAATATTAGTTAATTCGACCACTTAAAAGATTGGGATATTCTTTTAGGATCTCTTCTTTTTTTGTATTGGCAATTACATCATCAAATATAGGATCATTTTGATATTCATAAATAATTGATGTTGGTGATGATCCTAAGAAAATAATACGATTTGAAAGCAAAAGAGCCTCATTTAAATCATGTGTAACAAATAGAACTATTGGTGAGTATTTTTTGTAGAATTTTAAGACCAATTGTCTCAAACTTTGTGCAGTTGGATAGTCTAATGATATGAAAGGTTCATCTAAAAGTAGTACTTCAGGATTATTTATAAATGCTCTTACTATTGATACTCGTCTTTTCATACCACCAGATAGCTCTTTTATAAATGCATTTATATATTCTCCAAGTCCCACTTCTATTAAAAGTTCTTCAACTTTTTCTTCATTTTTATCTTTGGAAACTAACATGATATTTTCTTTTACACTTAACCATGGAAGTAAGCGTGAGTCTTGAAAAATAAAACCCAAATTATCTATATGATTTTGTTTGTTATAAAATATTGAGCCTTCAAAAGAGGTGTCAAGTAAAGATGCTAATCTTAAAATGGTAGTTTTCCCACATCCTGATGGACCAATAATAGAAACAAATTCAACGTCTTTTATCTCTAAATTTACATTTTTTAGTATGGTATTTTGATTGTATATCTTCTTTTTAATATCAATTTTAAGCATCTTTTCTCCAATGTGTCATTCTTCGCTCAATTGGTTGAATAAGAAAATTTTCAATCAATAAGATTACAATAATAAATGAAAAAGAGTATGCTAAAATAGAAGTGATATCAAAAAATTGAAAAAACATAGAAAGCTGAAATCCCATCCCTTCACTTCTTCCTAAAAGCTCTACAACTAAAACAATTTTCCAAATAAGGGATAGCCCAGACCTAGCACTTGCCATTATATAGGGGTATATTTGAGGTAAATATATTTTTGTAAATGTATCGTAACGAGAGAGTCTATAAACTTTTGATATCTCTAATAATTCATAATTTACAGCTTTACATCCTTCTCTTATCGTTACGATAACCGTAGGTACTTTATTTATGATAACTGCTAAAATTGCAGAAAAATCACTTAAACCAAACCAAATATAACATAAAATAATCGTTACTAAAGCAGGTAAATTTAATCCAAAAATCAATAAAAAATCTAAATTTTTATCTATGCTTTTGTATCTTCCCATTAATATACCAAAAAATACACCAATAATCATAGCAATAACAAAAGCTATAAATACCCTATAAAGTGTAATACCTAAATGATAAAATAACTCACCATCAAAACTATGCTCATACATCGATATCAAAACTTCAATAGGTGTAGGAAGTGTATTTAATTTTAATATAGTAGCAATAATTTGCCAAAGAACTATTAGTAAAATTAAAGTATAGAGTTTATTGTCTTTTACCATGTAATATTTGGTTTAAACTCCCAAAATGTACCCTCTTGAAAATTTTTATTTTTACCAACAAGTTTGGCTCCACCCTCTTTTGCTAGAATCTTAAAAATATTTTTAGCTGCATTAATTTCATTATTTCCAAATTCTTTTGGAATACCTTTTATATAACCATTTTTAAGGGATTCAAATGTTCTTTCATCTTTAACTTTCATTAGCTTTTTTATTTTATTCCATTGTAAATCATCAGTAGAAAGAAGCTTTTTTGCATCATAGGAAGCATTTAAAAAACCATTGATAAGTTCTTTGTTTGAATTAGCAAATTTCTTACTAAAAACCCATCCAATTAAAGGAATATCATGTTTTATACCAAGTTCTAAAAGCATCTCTTCTATACTTATAAGTTTTTTCATCCCTTTTGCTTCAAGTTTTGCATTGAAATGCCAAAAATTTATTGTAGCATCTACAGAATTATCTAAAAGCTTATGATTTAAGATAGGGGGTGCTGCGAACACTGGTTTAGTATGTGTTTTTAAATCTACATTATATTTACTTTTACTGTAGGCTCTCGCAATTAACCATGTTTTACTCACTGGTCCACCTGCAATTCCAAGTTTTTTATTTTCTAAATCAGTTAGATTTATGATATTTGACTGAGGGTTAACATAAACTCCACCTGTAGCTTTTGAGTACGGATAAAAAGTATAATCAAATCCATTTGAACGCTGTCTTGATACCCAAACAAAATCACTCACAATCATATCAACAGCACCTGCATTTAAGGCAACAGAGACAGCATTTTTAGAAGGAAATTTTTTGATATCAATATCAACATTGTATTTTGAAGCGAGATTATTTAACTTTATTATATTTAATTCCCAGTTGACTGTACCAAAAGCAAGTACTCCTACTCTTAGTTGAGTACTTGCAGATGATATTGTGAGTAATAAAAATAATGTAATGACGATGAATTTCATGGTTTTTCCTTAATCTAATGTAATAATTTTATTTTAGTATCTATTTGTAGCCTGATTGTAGCAATTTAATTTTATAATTACAAAATATTACTTGACATTAGTTTTATATAAAAGTATAATTGCCATATGGAAAATAAAATTATAGATAATAATGCCATTGCAATGTTTTCAACTATAAGAGATTTAGCGAATAAATTAATCATAACCGAATTAACAAAAAGAGGTTATACTGATATTTGTTCATCTCATGGAGAAATATTATATAATCTTTATAAGTATAAAAAACTTAATATGAGAGATTTAGCGAGTAAAATAAAAAGAGATAAATCTACAGTTACTGTTTTAGTTAAAAAGCTAGAAAATATAGGATATATTAAAAAAATAAAATCAGATTCAGATGCAAGAATGCAGATTTTATCATTAACATCTAAATCTGATGATTTTTATCCTATTTTTCAAAAAGTTTCTTTTGTCTTAAATAGTGTTGCATTTAAAGGTTTTAAAGAAGATGAAATAGAGGTGTTAATAGATATGCTTTCAAGAGTAATTAATAATATAAAAGAAAATGAAACTATTTCATAAAATATAGTTTTACATAGAATAAAAAAGGAAAAATATAATGAATTTTGTAAATGGAAGTTTGTATCCAGTTACTTTAGACGGTAATGACATAGCTTTAAAAAGAAAAGAGATTAAAAAGTATTTTCATGATACTTTTGATACATTTGAAAAAGTATTTGAAGTATTAAAAGATGATGAAGTATTTTATCAACAATCTGAAATCACAAGACATCCTATGATTTTCTATTTTGGACATACTGCAACTTTTTTTATAAATAAACTTATAAATATGAGAATAATAGAAAATAGATTAAATGCTAATTTTGAATCTATATTTGCAATTGGTGTAGATGAAATGATGTGGGATGATACCGACTCAAAACGTTATACTTGGCCTGCGGTTCAAGATGTGCGTGACTATAGAGATGAAGTACGTAAGGTTGTTGACAATCTTATTGATACTTTGCCGTTAACTCTTCCTATAAATCAAAATTCTCCTATGTGGATAATTTTAATGGGAATTGAACATGAAAAAATTCATATTGAGACATCTTTAGTTCTACATAGACAAATGCCTTTGGAGTTTATACAAGATAGTGATTATTTTAATGTCTTAGAATCTTCAAACAATGAGATTAAAAATGAGATGGTAACTATTCCATCAGTACATATTAAACTAGGTATTGAAGAAAGTACTCACAATCTTTATTCGTGGGATAATGAATACGGACATTATGAGGAAGCTGTAAAAGAGTTTAAAACATCTAAATATCTGGTATCAAATGCTGAATTTATGGAATTTGTAAATGCAGATGGATATAAAGAGACAAAATACTGGAGTGAAGAGGGTCAAAAGTTTTTAGAAATTACAAAAGCTACACACCCTACTTTCTGGGTAAAAGAAAAAGATACATATAAGTACAGAACATTAACAAAACTCATAGATATGCCTTTAAATTTTCCAGCAGATGTAAATGCATTAGAAGCAGAAGCATTTTGTAATTATAAAAGTGAATTAGATAATGTAAAATATACACTTCCAAGTGAAGTAGAATATAAAGCTATATGTAAACATGTAAACTTAGAAAATCTATTGGATTTCCCTACACAAAAAGCAAATCAAAATTTGATAAACTTTTCTTCGTGTGATGTAGATACACATGAGTTTAATGGTATTTATGATGTTGTAGGAAATGTATGGCAATGGAGTAGAACAGCAACTTTTGGTTTTGAAGGATTTGAACCACATGTAGCATATGATGATTTTTCAACACCAACATTTGATGATAAACATGCACTTATACTTGGTTCATCGTGGGCAAGTAGCGGAAACTTAATAATGAATGATTCCAGATATGCATTTAGAAGACACTTTTTTCAAAATGCTGGTTTTAGATATGTAATAACAAATAATGAGGATAAAAAAGATATGGATATATATGAAAGTGATGCGTTAGTATCTCAATACTGTGAGTTTCAATATGGAGATACACATTTTGGTGTAGAAAACTTTGCAATCGAATGTGCAAAAATAGCGGAGAAGTTTACTGTAAATACTACAAAAGCCTTAGATTTAGGGTGTGCAACTGGACGTGCTACTTATGAATTAGCAAAAACTTTTGATGCAGTAGAAGGGATTGATTTTTCTGTAAGATTTGTTCAAGTTGGTACAAAACTAAAAGAAGATGGTGTCGTAACATTCCAAAGTCCAAATGAAGCTGAACTATTTACGAATAAAAAAGTAACTATTGAAGAGTTAGGTTATGAAGAAGAAAGAGAAAAAGTAACATTTTGGCAAGGTGATGCTTGTAACTTAAAACCAAATTTTCATTCATACGATATGATTCTAGCGACAAATCTCATAGATAGACTATATCAACCTAGATTATTTTTAGATACTGTAAGTGAACGATTAAATGATGACGGTATCTTGATCCTTACTTCTCCTTATACTTGGCAAGAAAGTTCAACTAAAAAAGAATTTTGGTTAGGTGGATACAAAGACGAAAATGGAGATGATGTAAATACAATAGATACTTTAAAAACTATTTTAAATGATAAATTTGAGTTATTACATGTACAAGATTTAGATTTTGTTATCAAAGAAACAAAAAGAAAATACCAACATACAGTATCTGAAGTAAGTGTTTGGAAGAAAAAGTAATATTCATTACTAATACATAAAATATCTATAATAGGAAAAAACTATATAGATATTTGTATAGTTTTGGGATAGGTATATTATTTAAAGGAAATAATAGATATTGTTTATTTTAAATTATTTAATTTAAATAATGTTATAATAATTTACTTTAAAATTAGGAATAAGTTATGAGTAATCCATTTAACTTTTTTGGTGTAGTTATAGGAGAAAATTTTTGTAGTCGAGAGGATGATATCCAAAATCTAAAAGGATATATCAATAATAGTGCAAATGTTGTTTTGTTTTCTAAAAGAAGGTATGGAAAAACTACGCTTATAACAGAACTTTTCAAAAACCATTTAAATGAAGATGACCTTAGTGTTTATATAGATATTTACGGTATTAATGATAAGTTTGAGTTAATCGAAAAACTAAGTAAACAAATAGTAAATTATTATAAAGTTACTGATCTTTCCCAAACAATAAAAAACCTCAGATCTCTTTTTAATAAAATTTCATTTTCGTTAACAATAAATCAAAAAACTGCTATGCCAGAAATAAAACCAGAGTTTATAAAGCAAGATTTTGAAATACTCTTAGATGAACTTTTAAATGGATTTCAAGAGTTTTTAAATAAAAATAATAAAAAAGCTGTAATAGCTATCGATGAATTTCAAGATATTCTGAACATCACGGATATAAATTTAGAAGCAGTATTACGCTCAAAAATACAACATCATACCCATATATCTTATATCTTTACAGGTTCCAAACAGCATATGTTAACTTCAATGTTTAATGATAATAAAAAACCGTTTTATACATTAGCTACAAATTATGAGTTAAAAGCGATTAAAGAAGATAATTTTTATCGATATGTGCAAAAAAGATTATCTCAAAAAACAGTTACTTTGTCTAAAGATACATTTACTTTTATCTATAAAATAACAAATGGGGAAACAAGAATCATACAAAAAATATTTTATGAAGTATTTGAACACTATGAAAAACAAGAACTTTTAATTGAAGATATAAACAACATACTTGATATACTTAATTTACAAAATGACTCTGTTTATAAACTCTTATGTGATAATTTAACATTAAACCAAATTATCACTTTAAAGATAATTGCAAAAGAGAAATCAGAACTATTTTCTCAAGAAATATCGTTAAAATACAATATATCAACACAGTCAATCAAAAGTGCTCTCAAGTCTCTTTTAACAAAAGAGTTTGTTTATAAAGAAGATAAAAACTATACTGTATATGACAAAGAGTTTGATTTTTGGTTGTCGAAAAATTAGAATAATTCGAAAATAAGAAAATAAGGAAAAAAATGTACGACTTTACAACATCATCTCCAAGAGAAAAAACAAATGCAGAGAAATATACTCTACGAAAAAAACTGTTTGGTACTGAAGATATAATGCCAGTTTGGGTTGCTGATATGGATATAGATACGCCCTCTTTTGTATTTGAAGATATTAAAAAAAGACTTGAACATCCTATCTTAGGATATGAAGAAGTTCCATCTAGTGCTTATCAATCTCAAATAAATTGGATGAAAAATAATCATAATGTTGATTTTAGACTTGATGATATGATATATTCTCATTCAGTAGTAGCTAGTATAAATGTTGCTATAGAGGCATATACAAATGAAGGTGATAATATCATCGTTCAAACTCCTGTATATCCTCCGTTTTTTCAAAGTGTGAAAAGACATAATCGAGAAGTTCTAGAAAATCAACTAATTATCAAAGAAGATGGAAAATATGAATTTGATTTAGAAGATTTAAAATCTAAGATTAATGAACGAACAAAAATGATACTTTTATGCTCACCTCATAATCCTGTAGGTAGAGTATGGACGAAAGAAGAATTATTTGAAATTTTAGATATTTGTGTAAAAAATAATATTGTAGTTTTTGCAGATGAGATACATTCGGATTTAATTTTTGAAGGAAATAAACATATCTCATTTTCTTCATTAAATGAAAAAGCAAAAGATATTTGTGTAACAGCTATGGGTGTAGGTAAAACATTTAATTTAGCAGGTATTGCTATGAGTAGTATCGCTATTTCAAATCCACTTTTAAAAGAAAAGTTTTTAAAAGTTTATGAAAAACATCATTTTGCAGAGGGTTCTGTACTTTCTCATGTAGCTTTCCAAAGTGCTTATACAAATGGGAAAGAATGGTTAGATGAACTTAAAATGCATTTGTATAAAAACTATGAGATGTTAAAAACTATATGTGATAAATACCCAACAAAACTAAAACTTACTCCAACAGAAGCTACATATTTAGCATGGATAGATTGTAAAGAAATGAATCTAAGTGATAAAAAGCTAAGAGATTTTTTTGTTAAAGAGGCACAACTAGGACTTAATCCTGGACTTGGATTTGGTACAAATGGCTCGGGGTTTATGAGACTAAATTTTGCAGTATCACAAGAAAAAATGAAAGAAGTTGTAACTAGGCTAGATAAAGCTTTAGCTAGATTTTAAAGTGATAGTAAAAGATAGGTTTACTATCTTTTACTATAATGTTTCTTTTTATTCTTTCTAACAAGGTATATCCATAGAAAGTTTATAAAAAAATAAATTGCAGTTGATAAAATAGATGATACAATAAAAGCACCAAAATATAAGGGAATAAAGATATCTTGAAAGTTATGATTAAACCATTCTACGGACATTTGTATTGTATCGATTTCAATATTAAGTAAAAAAGCGCCTACAACGTACTCTACATAAAAAATAAATGGCATTGTTATAGGATTGCTTACCCAACATAAAGCTATTGCTACTGGTACATTAAATTTAAAAAACCTCATTAACAATATAACTACAAGCATTTGCATTGGAATAGGAATAAAAGCTACAAATAAACCAATAAGAAATGCTTTACTCACTAATTCTCTATTTGTGGATAAATAAACTTGCGGAATATTATATTTAATCAAAAATTGTTGTATCTTGTCACTATTAGAAAGTTTTTTTATCTTTTTTCTCATTATTTTCTGCCTAATTAAAATTAGACAACAATATCTATTTTTTCTTAATATTAATTTAATTAATAAAACCTACAAATAAGTTATTTCGATTATTTAACTTATTATTGCTTACTTAGTTAAGTTTAAATTAAATTTGATTATACTAAAGAAAAAGGATTTATTATGAATTATTTAAAACCAGTATTAGTTTTATCTGTAGCCGTATTATTTACAGCCTGTGCAAGTAAAGATTACAGTAAAATAACAAACAACAATTGGAAGAACTTTAAAAGTTGGACTAAAGTAACTAGCCTAAAACCAGAAACTGGAGACACTACTGGATTTTTAGCTGGAGTTCATAAAGGTAGTAAAGGATATAGAGATGTATTCGTTAATAGCATTGGTGAAAAAGCACTTTTAGGATCAGCACCTTATAACTTTCCAAAAGGAACTGTTATTGTGAAAGAACAATTTGATGACTTAGCTGCATATGAGAAGCAAGTCGCAACAGATCTTACTATTATGGTAAAGCTTAAGGACAGCGATACTTTAAGTGCTGAAAATTGGGGTTTTGCTGAAAGTCAGGATGCCGAAGTAAAAGCAAATAACTTTTGTAGCTCATGTCACTCAATTGCAACTAACGACGATTTTATTTTTACGACAGGGGATTATATAAGAAATCATAGTCTTGCTGAGAGCTTAAGATAATTTATTAAACTAAAAAGATTCAAAAGCATATTTTATAGCTGCTATATAAAGGGAAGAGGTAATCATGGTTCCGGCTATGATACCTATTAGAATATTTTTTAGTTTAATACCTATTGTGGATAAAAAATATATTAAAATATTTATAGATACTCCAGGAACAAAACACAATAAAAAAATAATAGGAACCTCTTTATTCCTTATTTTAGCTTCATATGCAAGTATCTTTTCTGGAATCTGAAAGTTTAATTTATGAGAAAAATTGTAAATAATTATAGCGTATGAAAATATTGCAATTTCAATAGCAAACAAAACTTCTTCGTATTCAAACATATATATACCTAATAATAAAAATGGAGTTCCAGGAAAAAATGTCATACCTCTAAATATTAAAATAGAGATATATAATAAGTATGCAACAACAAAATTTTGTGAATTTAAATAAGTTTTTAACTCGTCTAAATTTAATTCTCCATGAGTACTATAGATATATAGTAAGAATGAAAAATTAGCTAATATAAATAAATAAAATGCAGTTCGTATATTAAAAAACTTACTACTCAAAAAATATCACGATTGTCTACTTGTGTTTTTTCAAGATTATCATGAAAACTACTTAGGTCTTCTTTTTGACCAAATCTTGGTTTATCATGCATTGCTAAAAAAGGTCGAGAATTCAACTCTAAAAATATACACTCTTGTTTGTCAAAATCGACTTCTAATCCATCTTTACAAATAACATCTATTCCAAGTATATTAGCATTGACAGAATTAAGTAGTTTTATTATTTTCTCTTTATTACTTACTGATAATTTATCTTTTTCAATTATCTCAACACTACTTCCCATTTTGAGGGAAATTTTGTTATGTAAATATACTTTTTTATTCTCTGTAATTACACTATTTAAAGATAATGATTGCTTGTCTAAATAATTTTTTATTGGATTATTTATTGGAATGTCTTTAACAATAGGATATAACTTCATATCTTTTCTTTTTTTATTTTCAATAGTTATTAATTCTTCTATATTACTTGTACCATCACCTATAACAAAAGGTGGGTATCTTCTTAGTATAGACATAATACCATCTTTTGTAACAACAACTCTATAGTTCTTACCCAGTAAATATTCTTCTATAATACTAATCGGCCACCATATTTTTACAAAAATACTTGCTTTAAGTAAATGTGCTTTATCTTTAATAGGAAAGTGTGCACCTCTTGAAAACCCACCTACATTTGGTTTAATTACTAAAGGAAAGCCATGTGTATTTGCAAATTTAAAAGCTTTTATAGGGGTGAAAAAACTTTCTCCTTTAGCATATGGTAAATTGTTTTTTTTAAATATTTCGCGTGATTGTACTTTTGATCTACAAGCTCTTCTTACATCTACAGAATTATAATCACTGCATCCTGGCAAAAAATATTTTGCAATTATTTTATGTATTAATTTTTTCATAATAACCCTTTTGTTTGATAATGTTTGATAATTTTATTTGTAAAGACATATTTATTAAAATGCTCTTTAGGCGTAGTATTACTTACTTTTACAAGTTCATACATCGCATTTTTTACAAACTTGTCTTTATCTTCCTGACTCGTATTTTTATCCATTAAGTTTATAGGATATGGTGCAAATAAATTAATTTCAATTATATGAAATAATTCCTTTAATAAATCATCTTTAGAATTTGTTTTTAAAGATATTCTAGCAATTCTAAATGCAGGCAATTTATTTAACATACTTTTTATTTTTTCAAGTTCATGTGGTGAAAACTCACAAGTGGCATCTTTATATTCTACATTTTTATTTCTTATATGGTTTATAGGATATTGACCTTGCATATTATTTATTGCTTTTGTTAGCGTTAAAATGGGATATGTATTTGGTTTTTCTGTTCCACGAATGTAAAATACTTCATATTCAATATTTTCTTTTGCTGCTTCTTGAACTATATAAGGAACTTTTTTATCTTTAATGTCAAAACTATTCAATTCAGATGAAGAATCTATTCTTACTATACCATTTGCATTTTGTCCCCATTCTGGTTTTAAAAAAATAGGAAAACTACTTATCTTAGTATCTTCAGTAAAATATTGTTGTTTTAAAAGCCATTGTTTAGGAATATGTTTATCTATGTCTATTTTTGAATATAAATGTTTTTCTTTATTATACCATTCAGCATTAATTTGAAAATAATACCAAGCAGGAATTCTTAGTCGTATTGACCAGTATATATAGTAAAAAATAAGTTTACTAGTCATTCTTATTCTTAATATTATAACAGTGGCTATATTCTATTTTATTTTTCATTTATTAAACCCTTGTATCTTTTTGTGGTACATAATATCACTTCTTTATGTATTCTTTGTGTAGTTATTTAGGTTGCTAACTTTATTCTTCATTCTTCTTTGCAACATCATAATATCACTTTTCACTTCAGAGCAAGGAGACGCATTTTTATATTTAAAAATAGATTGTATAGTATCAACATGAATGTGGCTAAAACTTACAGTTTTAGCATCTTCACGATGCATACATACAGACAAGTAACCCTTAGTGGGTTGATGGCTTTTATGATAATTAACTAATGCATCTACACTTATGGGTTCTAATAATTGTTGTGCAAGCAATAAACGCGATTGGCTAACTTCATCAAAATTTACTGAAGAGGAGGTAAATGGACTAGTTAAAAAAATATTTGTCAATTTTTTTCCATTCCATTGCCACGCTTGTTTTGATACTCCACCACAATCATTTAATCCAAATGCTAACAAACTAAATGAAGCATATTTATGAAGGTTTAGATTTTTCAATTGTATATCAATATCTTCAACACTTAAAAAGGATGAAAGATCTTTAAGTAATAAACCTCGGCTTGTTAAAACACTTTTTGGAGTAGAACCTTGATAATAATTTAATAAACATAACGTTAGTCCAAATTCGTTGGTACTAATCCAACTGCCATTACCCACAGGATCAATTGGAATTAACGTTTGAGTATCTTTAATATTCATTACTCGGGGAGGAGCAGCGTTAGCACGACTACGTTGCTCATCTCTATTAAAAAAAACATGATAGTCATCATCTTTAATCAACCAACTTATAGTACACATGACTAATCTTACTTTTGACTTCGTAAAAAAGTAGCTGTAGTTGGTGCTACTCCAAGGTCAGGACTTACACTGTGTCCTAAGAATTTAGCAATAACAGCCATTAAGGCTAAATGATGTGTTAAGTGAATTGAAACAAAGCAAACTTCACGACCAACTGTTGATGAAAAGTTAGCTGTAACTTTGTTAGATACGGAAACTTCTGTACTAATATTAGTTTTCATATTAAATAACGTTAAATCAAGTGATTTTAACCAATCGCAAACGATATAGAGCTCTTTAATCCCTTCGTTTTTATCTCTCTCAAGTGCTAAACCACGCCTTCTAACATCATAGTTAATATTTTGAAGGTCACTTGACATAATTAATGCCATGTACAAATCAAGAATATGACGTAAATGTTCTCCTATTGAGCTATTAAACAATGGTTCAGGTATTTGAATATAGGTTTCATCATTTAATTCTTGGATGAAATCAATTACTTGTTCCAGTGATTCAATGCTACCTTTAATAACTTTATCCATAACTATACTTCCTATCAATATTTCATATATAAATATTTTGAAATTATAGATTAATCTTTCTTGTATAAATGTAAAATCAACTTTTATAGTAAATAAACATCAACCTTATAAATAAATTAGCTCAATAGTTTAAAATATCTCAAAAGTGTATATCTAGTAAGTTTTTGATATAATCGCGTATTAAATAGAACAGATATTTTATATTAGGAAATAGTAAACATACATGGCATTAATAGATTTACAAAAAATAAATAAACAATACGACATAAAAGTGATACTAAAAGATGTAAGCTTTACTCTTCAAGAAAAACAAAGAGTAGCTGTTATTGGTCAAAATGGTCAAGGTAAATCAACTTTTATGAAAATTATTACAAAAGATATAGAAGTAGATAGTGGTGAAATAGCTATCGATAAATCTATCAAAATAGAGATGCTCGATCAGCAACCAAAATTCAAATCTGGTCAAACAGTAAAAGATGCTATTGAGGAACAGCTAGTAGAACTCAAGCATGCTCAAAGAGAATATGATAGAATTTCAGAGCTTTTAGCCACTGACTACGAAAATGAAGAGTTGATTAAACAACAATCACATTATATGACTTATCTAGATCATCACAATGCATGGGACTTGGATAATAAAATTCAAAGAGTACTACATGAATTTGATTTAAAAGATTATGAATTTAAAGATGTAACTCTCCTAAGTGGAGGTGAGCAAAGAAGAGTTGGGTTAGCAGGTTTGATTTTAAAAAAACCAGACATTTTGCTTTTAGATGAGCCTACAAATCACCTTGATGTATATATGGTTGAATTTCTAGAAACTATCCTTTTAAAAGAAAACTTTACTTTACTTTTTATCTCTCATGATAGATATTTTTTAGATAATGTTGCTACAAACATAATAGAAATTGAAGATGGAACACTTACTAAATATAGAGGTGGTTATAAAGACTATTTGATGCAAAAAGAACAAAATCTTTTACACCTACAAAAAGAACATGAAAATTTAGTAAGTAAATTAAGAGATGAAGCTCACTGGATGCAACATGGTGTTACTGCTAGAAGAAAAAGAAATGTTTTAAGAAAAGATAATTATTTTGCTTTAAAAGAACAAGTAAAATCAAATCCTGCAAAAATAAATAAAATGAAATTGGATATTGAAAGAGAACAAAAGTCTTTTAATAATGGTGATACTAAAAATAAAAAGAAAATGCTTTTTGAACTAGATAATGTATATTTAACACTAGGTAATAAACCTCTTATCAAAGACTTTACAGCTCGTATTTTACAAAAGGATACTATTGCTATAGTAGGTCCAAATGGAAGTGGGAAATCTACTATTTTAAAAGTATTTTTAGAAAGACTTAAAATAGATAAAGGAAGCTTCAAAAAAGGTGAATTTAAAGTAGGATATTTTGACCAACATAGAGAGATGCTTGATGAAAATCAAACTATCATGCATCAATTTTGTCCAGGTGGTGGGGATAGAGTTGAACTCAATGATGGTAGAAATATGCATGTTTATGGCTATTTAAAAAACTTTTTATTTCCTAAAGAATATTTAGAAAAAAAAGTTGGAGTTTTAAGTGGTGGAGAAAAAAATAGAATTGCGCTTGCCCTACTTTTTACTAAAAAGTTTGATGTACTTATCATGGATGAGCCAACAAATGATTTAGATATCCCTACTATTAATATTTTAGAAAAATATCTTATGAATTTTCAAGGGGCTTTAGTTTTTGTAAGTCATGATAGATATTTTGTAGATAAAATTGCAAAAAAATTGTATATTTTTAAAGGTAATGGTTTACTTGAAGAAAGTTATCAAAAGTATAGCGAATACTTAGAAGACGAAAAAGATGCAAAGTTTGTAGAAGAAACAGAAAAACAAAAAGCGAGTGTTGTAGCTAAACCTATAGAAATAAAAGAGACACCAAAAGAAAAAAGAAAAACTAAACTAACTTTTAATGATAAAAGAGATTTTGAAAGTTTACCTAAAGAAATAGAAGAGTTAGAGTTAAAAATAGAAGAGTTAAATGTGTGTATTATGAATCCTAAATGTTATGAAGAGAAAGGTTTAGTAGCTGTTAGTGAAGAGTTAAACAATACAAATGAACTTTATGAAAGTAAAGTTGAAAGATTTTTAGAATTAGAAGAATTAATGGAGAATTTTTAGTTATGAATAAAATATTTGATTATACACAAGTAAGTGATGATTGTATAAAGTGTGGAAAATGTAAAACAAATTGTACTATATTTAATGTAAACCAAGATGAAGCTACGAGTCCTAGAGGGTTTATTGATTTACTTGGTGCATATAAAAGAGGTGAGTTAGAATTAGATCATACAGCAAAAGAGATTTTTGAAAGTTGTTTCTTATGTACAAACTGTGTTGAAGCATGTCCAAATGACTTACCCACAGATATGATTATAGAGCAAGTACGATCTGAAATTGCTAAAAAATATGGTATTGCTTGGTATAAAAGAGCATTTTTTTATCTTTTAAGACATAGAAAGATTATGGATTTTATGGCTAAACTTGGCTGGGTATTTCAAACATGTGGTTTAAAAATAGAATCAAAAAATCAAGGTGCAAAATCAAGATTTCAATTTCCAATTGAGATGATAAAAGATAGAACACTTCCATATGCAGATAGAAAATCATTTTTAAATACTTATCCAGAACAGATAAAAAACTCAAAAGTTGAAGTAACTGAAGAAAAGAAACAAAAAGTTGCTATTTTTATTGGATGTATGGGTAACTATGCATATACAAATATAGGTAAAAGTTTATTGAAAATATTGGAAAAACTAGAAATAGATGTAATGATTCCTAAAAAACAATTATGTTGTAGTGCACCTGCTTATTTTACGGGGGATTTTGACACTGTTGATTATCTTGCTAAAACAAATATTGAATATTTTGAAACTTTTATTGATGAAGTAGATTCTATTATTATTCCAGAGGCTACATGTAGTGCTATGATTAATATAGATTGGTCACATTATTTTCATGATCAACCTGATTGGCGTGCAAGAGCTGATAAATTAGCTCCAAAAGTTTTAATGGCAACAAAATGGCTAGAAGATAGTACTGAACTAGCAGAGTTGTTAAAATCAACTGGTAAAAACATGACAGATATAGTTACATATCATGATCCTTGTCATGCTAAAAAAATGCAAGGTGTTTCTAAAGAACCACGGAAATTGATTGAACAAAATTACACAATAGATGAGATGTCTGACTCTAATGAATGTTGTGGTTTTGGTGGAGTTACTATGCAAAGTGAAAAATATCATTTGGCAAAAGCAGTTGGTGTTAAAAAAGCTGCCATGATTAACAAAACAAAAGCAAATGTTGTAAGTGCAGAGTGTAGTGCATGTAGAATGCAAATCACAGATAGTTTAGGACGTACAGATACAAAAGTTGTATTTAAAAATCCAATTGAACTTATTGCAGATGCATTAGACTAATAGTAAAAGGATTTTATAATATATGGAAACTTGGAATAATATATACAGTAATTTTGACCCAGTAGCATTTAATTTATTTAGTATTAGTGTTCACTGGTATGGAATCATGTATGCTATTGCTCTTTTAAGTGCAATAAGTATAGCTCATTGGATTATTAAAAGAGATAATCTTGATATAAAAAAAGATGTTTTAGATAGTTACATTTGGTGGGTAGAAATTGGTGTTATATTGGGAGCTCGTCTTGGTTATGTTCTTTTTTATGATTTAAATACAAGCTATTACCTTACTCATCCTTGGCAAATATTTAATCCTTTTGCTCAAGATGGTACTTTTGTAGGAATTTCTGGTATGAGTTATCATGGTGCATTGGCTGGTTTTATTATCGCATCTATTTTTTGGTGTAGAAAAAATAAAATTAGTTTTTGGTTTATGGCTGATATAGCAGCACTTGCTGTTCCTTTAGGTTATATTTTCGGACGCATCGGTAACTTTATAAATCAAGAACTTGTAGGTCGAGTTACTGATGTATCATGGGGTATTTATGTAGATGGAGTACTTCGTCATCCTTCTGCCTTATATGAAGCATTTCTTGAAGGTTTTGTTGTATTTGTAATTTTATATTTAGTTCGAACTAAAAAACAATTTGATGGACAATTGGGATTATTATACGTAGTGTTATATTCAGTTATGAGAATTATAGCAGAAGTATTTAGACAACCAGATGTTCAACTTGGATTTTTACTTGGGACAAATTGGTTAACTATGGGAATGATAATATCAGGAATATTTGCAGTTCTTGGCTCTATACTTTATATATTTATATATAAAAAATATAGAGTATAAAATTTAGGCTAAGGGGTCTTTTATATATCCCATCTTAATTGCTTCATCTTCTATTTTATTTTTTAGAAGATCAAGTCTCCATTTGTGGCGAGCAGCAAAACTTGCAATCTCTTTTTCTCTCTCTTCTTTACTACAAAATACATAGATTCGTTTTAAGAATAACTTTGGTATCTGAATAGCAATAAGTTGGAAATAATTTTCCTTACAGTTTCTTGAACAAAATGCTTTACTCATAGCTATCTTTTTTTTACAAAAGGGGCAATGTGACATATTTATGTTCTCCTTTTACTTTTTTATTGGAACTAATTTATAAAAACTAGCATTGGTTACATCTTGCATATACTTAGGGTCTGTTTCATGAAGTGCAATTATCTGAATCTCTTGTCCATACAGTAGCCATCCACTATCGTTGTCTTCTAAAACACCTAGTGAAAACATCTCTACTATTTCATCTTTTGATACTATTTGCTCTTCCATTATACTGCCCATTTTTATTTTATCGTGTCTATTTGGTAACCAGAAGATGAATTATTTTTAATTACATCATAGTATGTTTTATTTCTAATCTTATTTACAACATTTCTCATTGTAAAAATACTCATCTTTTTCTCTTTCCAAACTTTTTCTTTTATCTCATCATAATCAATAATCTGATTGCTATTATCAAGTAATAATTTTAATAAATCAAATTCAAGTCTTGTGAAACTTATTGCACCATTTTCATCATAAAATCTCTCTCTATAATCATCATAATACAATCCATGACTTAAGCATATTTTATCAACTCTTTTAGATTGATTGAGTGCCATTACCATAGATAAACGTAAGTCATTATATTCTACAGGGTATGAGAGTATAGAATATGCTTCATAATTAATACAATTAACTAAGTTTTCTTCTGTATTGTCTTTTAATAGTACAATTTTTGGTAACATTGGTTTGATTGTTTTCATAGTTTTTAATACATCAAACGAATTTTCAATTTCATAATCTATCAAAAGAATATCATACGGTTTTTCTTCATTTTCTAGAGACTCAATAGTCTGTAAAAATAATAAATTTTTAGCATCACTAAATTGATTCTGAATATCCAAAATTAAATCTGCATTATTTGTAATACATAAAACTGTCATATTACTAAATTTTCTTATTTTTTTAATCATAATTTTTTGCATTTCCTATTTTTATATTTCACAATTATATCTAAAATTATTATTGATGTCAAAGATACATATTTGTCGTAACATCCTACCGAAAGAATATACGTCAAAACTTAAATAATTATTTTAAATCTGCCCAATTATTTCCAATTGATAAACTCACTTTTAATGGTACTTCTAATTCAAAAATACTTTCCATAATATATGACAATTTTTCACTAATTAAATCAATTACTTCCTCTTTAATTTCAAATATTAATTCATCATGAATTTGTAATAACATTTTAACATCTTCGTTATTTTTATATTTCATATCAATTTTAATCATAGCAAGTTTAATCAAGTCTGATGCACTTCCTTGAAAAACTGTATTTACAGACTCTCTATCGTAGTTTGCTTTCATCATTCCTGTTGCATTTTCAAAATCAAATCTTCTTTTTCTTCCAGAAAGTGTTTTTACATAACCATTTTCCATAGCATTTTCTTGTATAGATTTCATGAAATCCTTAACTGTAGAAAAACTCTCAAAATAACTATCTATATAAAGTTTTGCTTCTTTAGCTGGAATACCTAGTTGTTCACCAAGTTTTCTACTTCCCATTCCATATAAAAGACCAAAATTAATAGATTTTGCAACATTTCTTTTTTCTTTTGCTTGCTCTTCACCAAATATTTTAATTGCTGTTTGTAGATGTATGTCTTTATTCTCTCTAAAGGCCTCTAACAGTGCAGGATCTTTACTATAATGCGCAAGGAGACGTAATTCTATTTGAGAATAATCTATACCCACAAGTTTATATCCCGGACTTGCTATAAAACCTTTTCTTATAGCTCTTCCTGCACTTGATCGTACTGGAATATTTTGTAGATTTGGATTTTTACTACTAAGCCTACCCGTAGCAGTTCCTGTTTGTAAAAATGATGTAAATATTTTACTATCTTCATTTTGTTTCCCTAACTCCATTAAGGGTTCAATATAAGTAGAATGTAGTTTAAAAGCCTCTCTATAATCTAATATTTTAGATACTACTTCATGTTCATCTTTTATTTTTAACAAAACAGATTCATTAGTACTGTATCCTGTTTTTGTTTTTTTTGATGCGGTTAATTTTAAATTTTCAAATAAAACTTCACCTAATTGTTTTGGTGAATTGATATTAAATTCTTGACCAGCTAAATCAAAGATAGATTTTGTAAGTTCAGTTAAATGTTCTTTACTTTTTTCTTGAAGGTTTTCAAAAAATGAAATATCTATCTTAATTCCTCTATTCTCCATATTATTTAATACATTTATAAAAGGGAACTCGACTTGATTTGCTATTTTCATAATATAGTCTTCATCGTTCTGAGTAAAAGAATCAAGTATTTTACGATAAAGTTTAAAAGTAATGAATGCATCTTCAGCTGCATATTTACAAGCATCGATTAGATTTACATTTGAAAAATCTTCACCTTTTTTAACTACATCTTTAAATGCAATTGTTGTATATCCATTTAATAGTCTTATCGCTAATTTATCCATACCTACTGGTTTATCACTATCTAAAAGCCATGCCATTATCATAGTATCAGCAAATAGTTTTATTTCCAAATTAAAATTGTTTTTGATAACTTCTAAGTCATATTTAAAATTTTGTAAAATAAGTTTATGTGTGTTTAATACCTCAATAGCTCGTTTTGCATCTTCTAAAGTGATTTGTTCTTCAACTCCTAAATAAAAATGTCCAATAGGTACATAATATGCTTTTGTATTTTCCCAACAAAAAGAAAAACCTACAATATTTGCTTTTTTTGCATCTAATCCTGTTGTTTCTGTATCAAAAGCTACTTGAGAATTTTTAGGGATTGAGTTAAGTGTATCAAATAGAGTTTTAGTATCATTTAAAAGAATATATTCACAATTTAATATTTCAACTTCTTTTTCCACAAATTTAGATTCATCATATCCTTTAGGAATAGCAGTTTTATAGTTTAATCCCTCTTTATGTACTTTATCAATAATTCTATTCATACCATACTCTATTAATGTATCTGCTATTTTTAAAATAGGATTTTCTTTTGGTAATTCTAAAGTTTCAATAGTTCCTAACTGTTCCAAAGCATGAAAATCTGTATCTAAAGTTACAAGTTGTTTACTAATATAAGCTAACTCTTTTCCTTCTGTTAAAAGTTTTTGCCATCTTGGTTTTTCTATGTTTTCCATATTTGCGTAAATATTATCAAGATTATCAAACTGTTGAATTAAGGACATAGCTGTTTTAGCACCAACACCTTTTACACCTGGAACATTATCTGCACTATCACCAAGAAGTGATTGGTAGTCAGTAAACTGAGCAGGGTATACTCCATATTTTTCAAAACAATCTTCTTTACTTACAATTTTTTTCTTCATTGGGTCAAACATAAATATATTTTCTCCAATTAATTGGTACAAATCTTTATCATGACTTACTACTCTTACAGTTAAGCCATTTTTAGCAGCATCGTGCGCTAGTGAAGCAATGATATCATCTGCTTCAAATCCAACTTGTGAAGCAGTTTTAAAACCCATCTTTTCGATAAACTCTATAGCAACAGGAAGCTGTGCTTTTAAATCATCTGGAGAATCAGGACGATGAGCTTTATATTGCTCATAGATGTCGTTTCTAAAAGTTTTACCTTTACTATCAAGAGCAAAAACTAAATAATCTGTTTTAAAATCTCGCCCTATTCCACTTATGAAATTCATAAATCCTGTAAGCATACCAGTAGGAAAACCAGTTGATGATTTTAATGGTGGTAGTGCATAATAACTTCTAAATAAAAAGCCAAAAGTATCTATGATTGTGAGTGTTTTTTTGTTATTTTCCATATGTATATCCTTGATAAAATAGAATCTATTCTATCGTATTTTCTTAATTTTTTGTTTATTAACTTTATAAATACTTGATGCTTGTTTTTCTACAAAATTTTCTTTTGAATAAACTATAATATCACTATTATTTATAGCGTATTTTTCACTAAACTTATTTTTTGTTTTATTTGCAGATGTAGAGTACATTACATTAAATTTTTGTAAAAAGTTCTGATGTGAAGAGTCGTTTTTTACAACACGAAAAGCCAATTTATTGGGATAAATTATTGTAGCTGTTTTAGCTCGTCTAATAAATTTTTTATGTTTGTTTGGAACTCTTACTAATTTTTTTAGTGACTTATAATCACTTACTACTTGTAAGATTTTTTGTTTTGTGTCTCGTTGTTTTGCTCCAGAAAGTTTTTTATCATTAGATGATAAAAAACCAACTGTAGTATCTGTTTGAGTCAAATATATTAAAGATGAATTCAACTCTAGCCTTTTTGTATTATAATAAAAATTCTTGTATTGATTTAGGAATTAATCCATTTACATCTTTTTTAGCTTCAATAGCTTTTACAGATGCTAATGCACCAGCAACAGTTGTAACATATGGTACATTCATTCTTAAAACAGTTCTTCTGATTTGTAAACCATCATCTTTACTTGTTTCTTCACCATCACTCGTATTTATAGCCATTACAATCTCTTCATTCATAAGGCTATCTACAATATTTGGTCTACCTTCACTTACTTTTAAAACTTTTTCACAAGGGATCCCAGCTTCACTAATAATAGTATAAGTACCACCAGTAGCAACTATATCAAATCCTAAATTCTCAAGTCCAAGTGCAATTTGAGGTGCGAATTCTTTATCTAAATCAGCAAGTGAAATAAATACTTTTCCACCTTGACTTGGAAGATTATTTTTAGCAGCACTTTGTGCTTTTGCAAATGCTTTTCCAAAGTTATCACTAATTCCCATAACTTCACCTGTAGATTTCATTTCAGGTCCTAAAATAAGGTCAGCTCCACTTAATTTGTTAAATGGGAATACGGCTTCTTTAACTGCAACATGACCTTTTAACACAGGAAGTAAAAGACCTTCATTTTTAGGACTTGTTACATTTACAATTTTTTCATCTGGATCATATGCTTTTAATGCATCTTTTAAAGATTCGCCCCACATAACTCTTGTTGCAACTTTTGCTAAAGGAATTCCCGTTGCTTTAGATACAAATGGTACTGTTCTTGATGCTCTTGGATTTACTTCAATTAAGTAAATTTTTCCTTGATGAATTGCATATTGAGTATTCATTAAACCTATAACACCAAGTTCTAGTGCCATAGTTTTTGTTTTTTCTTCTACTTCTTTCATCAATTCATCTGATAAACTGATTGGAGGTAAAGAACAAGCTGAATCACCTGAATGAATACCGGCTTCTTCTATATGTTGCATGATTCCACCAATGTATACATCTTTACCATCTGAAATACAATCAACATCAAGCTCAATAGCTCTATCTAAAAATTTATCTACAAGTACTGGTGCATCATTTGAAACTGATACAGCTTCTGCCATATATTGTTTTAACTCAGCATCATTATATACAATTTTCATTCCTCTTCCACCAAGTACAAATGAAGGTCTTACAAGAACAGGATAAGTTACTCTATTTGCAATTTCAAGTGCTTCTTCAATTGTAACAGCTGTACCATTATCTGGTTGTAAAAGACCAGCTTTTTCAACAAAAGTAGAAAATTTTTCTCTATCTTCTGCTAAATCAATAACTTCAGCTGTTGTACCAATAATTTTACCACCAAAATCATGAATGGCATTTGCAAGTTTTAAAGGAGTTTGTCCACCAAAATGTACAATAATACCATCAGGTTTTTCTGTTTCAATAACCGATCTTACATGTTCAAAATCAATAGGCTCAAAATATAAAACATCTGATGTATCATAATCTGTTGATACTGTTTCAGGATTACAGTTATACATAATAGTTTTTACACCTATTTCATTAAGAGCAAAACTTGCATGACAACAACAGTAATCAAACTCAATACCTTGGCCAATTCTATTTGGACCACCACCGATGATTAAAACTTTTTTATCTGTCGATTTAGTCTCTTCCACTTTTGGAAGTTTTGTAACATTTGTAGTTGAATATAAATATGGAGTAAGAGCTTTAAACTCAGCTGCACAAGTATCTACTTCATTATATTCTAAATTTACATCAAGTAATTTTCTAGCTTGATATACATCTTCTTCTGTTTTTTGTATTAATTTAGAAATCATAACATCAGAAAAACCATATGTTTTTACTTTTCTTAATTGTTCTGCATTTGTTAATATCGTATTTTTAGATTCAATAATTTCACATTCTGTATTGTATATTGTTCTAAATTGGTCTAAGAACCAAGGATCAATGGCACAAAGGTCAAATAATTCTTCGTTTGTTAATCCTTCTCTATATCCCTGCATTAGATATAACATTCTTGATTCATTTGGACGTCTGATCTCTTTTTTTATAAACTCTAAATTACCTTCCATAACATCAAATCCACAAAGTCCAGTTTCAAGGGAACACAGTGCTTTTTGCATAGATTCTTTAAATGTTCTACCCATAGACATAACTTCACCAACAGATTTCATACCTGTTGATAATGTAGAGTTTGCTAATGGAAATTTTTCGAATGTAAAACGAGGTATTTTAGTAACAACATAATCAATAACTGGTTCAAAAGAAGCAGTTGTCCCTGTGATATCATTTTCGATTTCATCAAGTGTAAATCCAACAGCTAATAATGTTGCAACTTTTGCAATAGGATAACCTGTAGCTTTAGATGCTAATGCAGATGATCTTGAAACTCTTGGATTCATCTCAATTACAATCATTCTACCTGTTTTAGGACAAATTGAGAACTGAACATTTGAACCACCAGTATCAACTCCAATTTCTCTTAAAATATCAAAAGAAGCATTTCTCATGTTTTGGTATTCTTTATCTGTAAGTGTAAGTGCAGGTGCTACTGTAATACTATCTCCTGTATGTACACCCATAGGATCAAAATTTTCTATAGAACATACGATAATACAGTTATCTTTATTATCTCTAATAACTTCCATTTCGTATTCTTTCCAACCAAGCATAGATTCCATGATTTCAATTTCGTTTATTGGACTTGCATCAATACCTTCTTGAGCAAGTTTTTTAAACTCTTCCATATTATATGCAACACCAGAACCACCACCAGCAAGAGTAAATGAAGCTCTAGAAATTACAGGAAAACCAATCTCTTTTGCTTTTTCCATCGCTTCTTCAACATTATATGCTGTAGCAGATTTTGGTAAATCCATACCAATTTTAATCATTGCTTCATTAAAAAGATGTCTATCTTCACCTTTTTTAATAGCATCAGGATGAGCACCTAGAAATTCAATACCTTCTAGCATACCTTTATCATACATAGTAGTTGCTACGTTAAGTGCCGTTTGTCCACCCATAGTTGGTAAAACAGCATCAATCTTTTCTATTTCAATGATCTTGGCAATCATCTCTTCGGTAATAGGTTCTATGTATGTTTTATCTGCAAATTCAGGATCTGTCATAATAGTCGCTGGATTAGAGTTGATTAATACAACTCTATAACCTAGCTCTTTTAGTGTTTTTGTAGCTTGAGTACCAGAATAATCAAATTCACACGCTTGACCAATAACAATAGGACCAGATCCTATTAGTAATATAGACTTTATATCTTCTCTTTTTGGCATGAGTAAAGTTCCTTGTTTATATGTAAAATTTGATGATTATAGCTTGAAAATGCTTAAAAATCGATTAGATAATTTTACTTTGGTAAGGCAAACTTCTGATGAATATATTCTCCTTCATCATTAAAGAAAAAGTAGTTTAATAGATCTTTTTTTACATGAAGATTTGCAAGAAATCGTATTGCAATATTGGCCTGAAATGAAGCAATATTCATAACTATTGGTGCTGCTATTCCACCTGGTTTGTGATCTGTTACATTAAATACTGATTCAAAATCAGATTTGTCAAAAAAACAAACTTGACCATGAAATGACTCAACACTTGCATATATCCAAGGAATATTTTTATCTTTTGAAAAAGAGTTTATTTTAGCTCGTACTGGTAAATTATCTGTACCATCTAAGATAAGGTCATAATAATCATCAGTAATTGCAAATGTTTCAAAGTCCATATCAAATGAATTAACTTTAATATATGGATTTCTAGATTCTACTAAATCTTTTAAAACTTCACATTTTAATTTACCTTCATCACCTACTTTAAAACCAATTTGTCTATGTATATTATGGACACCTACTGTATCAAAATCAACTAAATCAATTTGCCCTATTCCACTACTACCAAGTGCTATTGCTAAACTACAACCTAAACCACCACAACCTATAATAGCTATTTTTTTAGTTTTTAGGGATTCTTGAGTTTCTACTCCCCAAAGTTGTATTTGTCTATTAAAATAAGCTTTTTCTTCATCATTGATACCTTGAATCATATATACTCCTACATAATAATTAAATTTTAAGGGCCTATTATATCATTTTTTATTTGATTTTGTAAAACACAATATATTCCGAATGATGTGGAGAGAAAGTAAGCTTTATTATTCATTCTATACTAAATAACTAGTATATAAAATCAATTATATTATTAAACTTTTTGAACTCATAACTATTTTTAGATATAATATTTTATGACAAATTTAAATATAAAAATAGAAGAACTAATAGAATCAAAAGCACCAGATTTTCAAATAGCGAAGGAAGTTAGATCTGAAATAAAACAATATCTATCTTTACTGGATGAAAGTTTTAAAAATTCTAGCGGAAAAGATTTTTTAGTTAAGCATACAAAAAAAATCGATGGTTTTATCAAAATTATTTATAAGTTTTTATTACGAAAACATTTTGGTTCTTATTTACCAATGACTAACTATATTCCTATAACAATTATTGCATTAGGAAGTTATGGAAGAGAACAGCTTTGTGTTTATAGTGATATTGATATTATGCTTTTATATGATGAAGTTCCAGGCTTTAATATACGCCCTATTTTAGAAGAATTTGTTTTATTAGCTTGGGATAGTGGGCTTAAACTTGGAAGTCGTGTGCATAGTATCGATGATATTGAACACGAAGTTAAAAGTGATGTTACTATTAAAACATCTATTTTAGAATCGAGACTTATTTATGGTTCCAAACATTTATGGTATCAGTTTGAATATAAACTAATGAATATAAGAAAATTTGAACAAAAAGAGTTTGTATTAGAAAAGTTAGCTGAGCATAAAACAAGATTATTAAAATATCCATTATGTATGCAACCCAATATAAAAGATGGTTATGGTGGTATGAGAGAAGCTAATATGGTTTATTGGATGGCAAATATAACATTTGGAGTTACTAATAGCAAACATTTATGTGGAATTATATTTACAGAAGAAGAATTTAGAGAATTTGTTATTGCGATTGAATATATTTTTAGAGTGAGAAGTGCCTTACATTTGATATCAAAAAAGAAAGTAGATATTGTTACTTTTGATAACTTACCTGAACTCAGTAGATGGTTAGGTTATCGTGATACAACAAGGTATGTAAAAGAGAGACAATGTATGGCTAGGATTTTAAAATCATTACATACTATTCATGCTTTTTCCGCAATAATGACCAAGAAAATCACTAGAAGATATCTGGCAAACTTAGATGAGATAAGTAATTTAAAAAAGAAAAGAATAGCAAAAAATTTATATTATGATGATAATAATAAAATTTATACATCATTTAATAATAAGCCAAAAAAATTGAATGCATTTTTAAAAGAACTGATATCTTTACCTCATGATGTAAAAAGCTTTGATCCTTCATATGTATACTATTCTTCACAAACTATTTTACCACTTAAACTTAATGAAGTACCAAAATCACTGATAGTAACGATACTTGAAAAAGAAAATTTATACCCAATTATTAAATTACTTTACAACTCATCATTATTAATTCAATTAATACCGACACTTAAAATGATTATAAATCAACCTCAATTTGATGGATATCATACTCATCCTGTCGATGTACATAGTATGAAAACTTTATATCATATTCAAAATATAAAAGATCCATTTTTGCAAATTATGTATAAAAAATTAAATAAACAGCAAAAACTTATTTTACGTTTAGCATCTTTTTTTCATGATGTAGGAAAAGGGAGAGGTAAAGACCACCATGTAGTTGGACAAAATTTATTTAAAAAATTTGCAAAATCATTAAATTTAGATGAAAATACAACAAATACAGCATCAATACTAATAAGATATCACAATATGATGTCTAAAGTAGCTACAACAGAGGATATTTATTCTCAAAATACAATTCTAGCTTTTACAGGTCTTATTAAGACACAAGAGAATCTAGAGCTATTATATTTATTAACATATGCGGATATCTGTTCCGTAGATGATAAGCTGTATAAAAGTTCAACGGCATCATTACTTAAAGAATTATATCTTCAATCAATGCCAGCATTTGATAACAAAGAATTATTAAAAATAAGTTCAAGAAGAGTTGCAAAAGAAAATACTATCAAAAAACATAAGCTATATCTTGAATCAACTAGACTTATGAAGAAGAAGATATTACACATAGAATCAAATCAAATGTATTTAAAATATAAAGCAGAAGATATTATCAAAATTGCAATACGCGCAAAAGATACTAATAACTGGGATTATACAATTTCAAATAAAGATAGATTAGCTATTAAGATAACACGAGCAGTACCTTTAAACTTAGGATATTTACTTGGAAAAATGCAATTTTTAAATATAGTTTCTATGGGAATTTATAAACTATTTGATGATAAAAAGTTTTTTGAAATTTCATTTGATTCAAAAGTTGATGAAGAAGAAATACCTTTTATCGAAGATATTATAAAACATTCATTTGATATGACAAAAGAGATAACCTTGAAAAAACCAATAATATCCAGAAATGAAATAATTATTGATTGCAATCATACAGAAGAATTAGCAATAATGAAAATAAACACTAAAGACCAAAAAGGACTATTCTCTTATATTGCTAAGATGTTTGATGAATTTGGAGTGGAAATTAACAGTGCCAAAATACAGTCATTGAGAGGTAAAGCCAAAGATTTATTCCTTATTTCAAAAAATGGTCATTTTTGTGATAATAAAAATAAAATTTTGGACTTATTAACAAAACAGTAGATTTTCTACTGTTTACTTTTTTATTTAAAACGCATAATTTAATTTAATTCTTGATGCACGTTCATCAGAATCCTTGCTTCCAACTTCATAACTAGCATAAAGACTTAAACCATCGAAGTTACCAGAAAATTTATAGTTTCCAATTAATGCTGTGTATGCTGTTGTATAATCAATACCATCTTGATATACATAACTTGTACCAATAGATCCTTGTGGATTAATATTGTATGTTGCTAATACTCTATATGAGTCTTGACCAGCAACATATTGATTTGCAAATACTTCAGACCATGTATAAGCAAGATCTGTACCACCACCAAGACCAGAAACTACATTTGCTGCATCATCTACTGTAACATATGCAGCTTCTAAATCAACTGAATCAAATGTAGCTGTACCTTTTATACCTATTAAATATCCTCTATCCTCATTTTCTTTTTCACTTGTAAAATATTGTGTAGAAAAACGATAGTTATCAAGGTCATAAGCAGCCTCTAGGTATGTTGTTGTAAACGAATCTATATAATCAAGATAAGCAGTAGTTAGTGTTAAATCTTTAATTGACTTATTCTTTACTGAAATAACATAAGCTCCGTCATCACCTACATTATCAAATGTACCAAAATTTCCTTCTGAGTCAGTTCTATTTTGGTATTTATTTACATATGCTAATTTTACATTTGTGTCCGGTAAATCATTACTTGATAACATTATACCTTGATAGGATTGTGTATTTACACGAGAACTACTGCTCGCAATCAAAGTTGAAGAAAGATACATTCTACCAATTTGTGCTGTTGTTTCTGCTATTTTGTAAGATAGGTATAATTCAGATAGTTGTCCACCAGAACCCCACATATCTCCAGCAGCTCCAACTTTTGCATCACTATCAACCCAAGGTGAAGTAGCTGACTGGAATGTAGCTTTTCCACCGAAGCCATTTATTCGTAACGTTTCATAACTAAGATCAAACCCTAATGTAGTGATATCATAGTCTTTTTTTCCAGAAACATTTTTATTTCCAAAATTATAAGCTTGAAACTTTCCACTTACTTTTCCATTTTCTAATGCATCTTTTAAACTGTTTGCATTTGTAGTTGAAACTACTGACAATGTTGCCATTACAACCATACTTAACCTTAACTTTTCCATTTTCATTTTATTCCTTTTTTATTTAAATCATTTTACCGTGATACTTCACACTCAATTTTGATCATCATATATTTTTGATCTACAAGAATAATATTGAATAGAAGTGAGAAAATGGTGTGTATTTTATTTATAGTGTTATTTTAATGAATTTATGAGATTTTAAAAAAATATAAGAAGGATTAAACTATAAGAACAAAATGAACTTATAGTTTAGTGATTTAAACAAAAATTTTAGAATGTATAATTAAACTTAACTCTTGAACCTCGTTCATCAGAATCTTCACTTCCAATTTCATAAGTGGCATAAACACTCAAACCATCAAAATCTCCAGAAAACTTATAGCTTCCAATTAATGCTGTGTATGCTGTTGTTGAATCAATAGCATCTTGATACACATAACTTGTACCTATGTATCCATTTTCACTAATATTATACTGTGCATATAATCTATATGAATCTTGACCTGCAATATATTGATCTGCAAATATTTCTGACCATGTGTAAGCAATATCTGAACCACCACCAAGACCAGGGGTAACATATGCAGTATCATCAACTGTTACATAAGCTGCTAATAAGTCAACTTCACCAAATGTAGCAGTACCTTGTACCCCAACTAAATACGAGCTTTCTTTATCTTCTTCTTTATTATTAAAATATTGTGCAGAAAGACCATAGTTATTAAAAGCATAGGCTGTTTCAATGTATGCAGTTGTAAATGCATCAATTGAATCTAGATAAGCAGCTGTAATCGTTAAATCTTTAATTGACTTATTTGTTATAGCAATAGTGTAAGCACCATCTTCATTTATATCATCAAATGTACCTATATTACCTTCTCTATCAGTTCTATTTTGATATTTATTTACATATGCTAATTTGACATTTGTATCTGCTAAATCATTATTTGAGACCATTACACCTTGAAAGGCTTGTGTGTTTACACGAGAACTACTACTAGAAATTAAAGTTGTAGAAAGATACATTCTACCAATTTGTGCTATTGTTTCAGCCATTTTGTAAGAAAGGTATAATTCGGATAGTTGTCCACCAGAACCCCACATATCTCCAGCAGCTCCAACTTTTGCATCATCATCAACCCAAGGTGAAGTAGCTGATTGAAATGTAGCTTTTCCACCAAAGCCATTTATTCGTAGCGTTTCATAACTAAGATCAAAACCTAAAGTGGTGATGTCATAATCATTTGACCCAGAAACATCTTGTTTTCCAAAGTTATAAGCTTGAAACTTACCACTTACTTTCCCATTTTCTAATGCATCTTTTAAACTGTTTGCGTTTGTAGTTGAAACTATTGACATAGCAGCAATTGCAGCTATACTTAACTTTGATATTTTCATGTTATTCCTTTTTTATTTAAATTATTTATGTAGTGATATCGAGAATTCACTATTTTAATCACACCTATTTTATTCATATTAGATATTTATGGTCAGTTAGCAAAGAGCATATTTTAATGACCTCCTATTTTAGGATTTGATGGCGTATTATTTTCAAATGCTGCTATAGATGGTATAGCATTTAAGAGTTTTTTAGTATAGTCATCTTGTGGATTTTGAAATAAATCTTCTACTGTTGCTAACTCAACAACATCTCCAAAATACATAACCATAATTCTGTCAGATATATGTTCTACTACTCCCAAATCATGAGAAATAAAAATATAGGTTAAATCAAATTCATCTTGAAGATCAAGTAATAGGTTTAAAACTTGTGCTTGAATAGATACATCTAAAGCAGATACAGGTTCATCACATACAATAACTTCAGGCTTCAAAATCAATGCCCTTGCAATTCCTATTCTTTGTCTTTGACCACCTGAGAACTGATGAGGATATCTATTGTACCAAGACTCATCTAGCCCTACTTTTGACATTATTTTATATACTTCTATTTCAATCTCTTTTTTAGATAATTTACTATTTAGTTCTAAAGGTTCTGATATTATTTTACCTACCGTCCATCTAGGGTTTAAAGAAGAATATGGATCTTGAAATATTATTTGTACTTTTTTTCTATAGTCACTCCATTCCTCTTTTGTAAAAGTAGAGATGTCTCTTCCTCTAAAAAATATCTGCCCGGATGTTGGGTGTTCTATATTTAATAACATTTTTGCTGTTGTTGATTTTCCACAACCACTTTCCCCAACAATCGAAAATGTCTCACCATGTTTAACTTCAAAATTTGTTTTGTTTACAGCTTTAATTTTATTTGGCTTTTTAAACAATCCTTTTGAAATATGATAGGTTTTTTCTAACTCTCTTATTTCAAAAACTATTTCTTCTGTTTTCATCTAATCTCCTTTGGAAAACTATGATAATCAATATTTTCATCGACAGTTTCCAATCTAGCTTTTCGTTCGATGCGACCAGGTACAGGTATAGAGTTTAATAATGCTTTTGTATAAGGATGTTTAGGGTTTGCAAATAAATCTTTTACTTTCGCTTTTTCAACAACAACACCTTTATACATAACTAAAACAACATCTGCTATTTGAGCAACTACACCTAAATCATGAGTGATAAATAAAATTGATGTTCCTTGTTTCTTTTTTAAATCATTCATTAGATCAAGAACTTGTGCTTGTATAGTTACATCAAGTGCAGTTGTTGGTTCATCTGCAATAAGAAGTTTTGGTTTACATGCCATTGCCATTGCTATTACTACTCTTTGTCTTTGTCCACCACTTAATTTAAAAGGATATTCATTGTATTTATCTTTAGGATTTGGAATACCAACCTCTTCAAATAGTTCTATTACTCTTTTTTTTCTATCTTTTTTATTGAGTTCTTTTTGATGAAGTTTTAAAACTTCATCAATTTGAAATCCAATTGTATAAGAAGGATTTAAAGTACTCATAGGTTCTTGAAAAATCATAGATATATCTTTACCCCTAATTTCTCGTTTCTCTTTTGCTGTTAAGTTTGATAAGTCTTTTCCTTCAAAATTAATCTTACCTTGAGTTATTTTTCCTGGTTCTTCAATAAGCCCCATTATTCCAAGTGATGTCATAGATTTTCCACTACCACTTTCACCTACTATACAAAGTGTTTCACCTTGATTAATTTCAAAATCTATTTCGTTTACAGCGGTAATTACACCTTTATCTGTAAAAAATTCTATTTTTAAATTTTCAACTTCTAATAACATTATTTATCCTTCATTTTTGGATCTAATACATCCATCAGACCATCGCCAACTAAGTTAAAGCCCATTACTGTAAGAAAAATTGCAATTCCAGGTATTACTATCATCCATGATGCTGTTGTAATAAATTGTAAAGAATCAGCCAGCATTGCACCCCACTCCGGTGTAGGTGCTTGTGCTCCTAATCCTAAAAATGATAATCCAGCAGCTTCAAGTACAGCTGATGCAAAACCCATTGTTGACTGAACGATTAATGGTGTTGTACAGTTTGGTAAAATTACTTTTACAATTAATCTAAAATTACTTGAACCATTGATGCGTGAAGCAACTACATACTCTTTTTCTTTTTCAGCTAATACAGAAGCTCTTACAATTCTTGCAAAAGTAGGAATACCTACAACCCCAATAGCAATCATTGCATTAAACAAATCAGGACCTAAAATAGACACGATTACAATTGCAAGTAAAATAGCAGGTATAGAAAGCATAATATCAATAATTCTCATCATTATAATATCAACCTTACCACCAAAATAACCAGCAATAGAACCCATCAATGTACCAAAAATAAAAGATATTGATACAGAAATAATTCCTATCATTAGTGATATTCTTGCTCCATAAATAATTCTTGATAATAGATCTCTTCCAAAATCATCTGTACCAAAAATATACATCATACTTCCACCTTCACTCCATACAGGAGGGATTGTCCTATTTGCTAAATTTTGGATAAGCGGATCATAGGGAGCTAAGAGTGGTGCAAAAATTGCTAAAAAAATTAGTATAGTTATAATATATAAACCCACTAAAGCTGATTTGTTTTTTTTGAATTGCTTATAAAACTCTATTATTTTATTTTCTTCATTCATTATGATAACCTTATTCTTGGATTTACAAATGCATACATCACATCCACAATTAAATTTATGAGGACAAACATAGATGCAACAATTAATGTTGTTGATTGGATAATTGGAAAATCTCTTTGATTTACAGCATGAATAATCCATTTTCCGATACCTGGCCATGAAAAAGTAGTCTCAGTTAATATTGCACCTGCAAATAATGTACCTACCATTAACCCTATAACAGTTAATATAGGAAGTAATGCATTTTTAAGTGCATGTATCATAATAACTTGTAATGTTGAACAACCTTTTGCTTTTGCTGTTCTTATATAATCTTCTTTCAAAACTTCAATCATTGAAGCTCTTGTCATTCTTGCTATTATTGCCATAGGAATAGTTCCTAGAGCAATTGCTGGTAATATTAAATGTTTTAATGCATCCCAAAAAGCTTCATAGTCACTCATAAGTATTGAATCGATTAAAAATAAACCAGTTACTTCATCTATATCAAACTCATAACCCAATCTACCAGATACAGGAAGCCAAGCAAGTTCTACGGAAAAAAAGTAAATTAACATCAACCCTAACCAAAATACAGGCATAGAAACTCCCGCAAGTGCTGTTGACATAGCTGCATAATCAAAAATAGAATATCTATATACAGCAGAAATAATACCCGCTAATAATCCAATGATTACAGCAAATGTCATTGCAACAAGAGATAATTCAACTGTTGCTGGAAATCTTTGCATAAATTCATCCATAACAGGTTCTCCTGATGTTATAGATACTCCAAAATCACCTTGAAGTGCATTACTAACAAACATAAGATACTGTTCAAACAAAGGTTTATTTAGACCCATTTGTTCTCTTAGTAAATCAACACTTTCTTTTGTTGCATGATCTCCCAACATAGAAAAAGCTGGATCCCCTGGTGCTAAATGCACCATTGAAAAAACGAGAACTGATACTCCTAATAAAGTAGGTATTGCCCACAATAATCTTTTAATAATATAACTAATCAATTAAACTTCCTTTATAAAAATATTTATAAAAATTACTTGTAATTCTTAAAGATATTTTCTTGCTAAATTAAAATAGATAAGATAAATCCTATCTATTTTATTCTGATTATTTTTCTAACCAAACTTCTTTAAATCTTCTTTTTCCTACAGGATCTAATTTGAATCCATGAACTTTATTTAACATTGGCTCAACTACAATTGAGTGTGCTATTGGATGTACGGGTGATTCTTCTTCAAAGATCACTTGTGCTTTTTCATACAAAGCAGTTCTTTTCGTAATATCAGTTGTTATTTTTGCGGCATCTACTAGTTTTGTAAATTCTGCATCTCTCCAAAAAGATCTATTTTGAGCTGGTTTTGGGTCAGCTGCGTGAGCACTAAATAAAATATTTAAAAAGTTATCAGGATCTCCATTGTCTCCAGTCCAACCAGTAAGTACCATATCATGTTCACCCATTGCAGATCTTTGTAAATATGTAGCATTATCATATGAGATAATTTTTGCTTTGATACCAACTTTTGCTAAATCAGCTTGCATAGCTTCAGCTACTTTTCTTCCATTTGGAATATAAGATCTAGCAACAGTCATAGCCCAAAGATTTGTCTCAAATCCATTTTCAAATCCAGCTTCTTTTAATAGTTGTTTTGCTTTTTCTGGGTTATATTCATACCCTTTTAAGTTTTTATTATATGACCACATTGTAGGTGGAATTGGATTTACTGCAACAGTTCCTAAACCTTCATAAATTGAATCAACTATGCCTTGTGTATTAATTGCATGTCTAATTGCTTGTCTAACTTTTTTGTTACCAAAAGGTTTTTTATCCATATTAAAAGCTAACCAACCTACATTTAAACCTTCTTGTTTAACTAGTTTAATTTTTGGATTTTTTTCTAACACTTTTACTTCTGCAGGGTTAGGAAAATCCATAATATGAATTGAACCAGTTTTTAATTCGGCTGCTCTCACTGCATTATTAGCAATAACTTTAAAAATTAATTTATCAATATATGGTCTACCATTCCAATAGTTTTTATTTGCAGAAAAAATCATTTTGTCGTCTTTTACCCATTTTTTGAAAATAAAAGGTCCAGTTCCTACTGGTTTTTTACCAAGGTCAGTTTCTTTGCCTTTTTGAGCTAAAATATCAGCATAATCACTTGAAAGAATCATTGCAAAATCCATTGCTAGGTTTGCAATAAATGGTGCTTCTTTTTTCTTTAATAAAATTTTAACTGTATACATATCTACTGCGATTACATCTTTAACAATATTTGACATATCCATTGCAGACCAATATTTAAAAGCTCCACCTATTTTATTGTAATGGTTGGTTTTATCAAACTGTCTTTTTAAAGAAAAAACTACATCTTTTGCAGTAAATTCTGATTTTTGTTTAAAATATTTTGTTTTAGAAAAATATACACCTTTTCGTAAATTGAACACATATTCTAAACCATCTTTAGAAACTTCCCAAGATGTGGCAAGTGCTGGTTCTATTTGTGTACTTCCATATTTAAACTGTACAAGATTGTCATATATTGCTGATGTTGCATTGATACTTGCACCATCTGTTACATGCCCTGGATCAACTGAAACAGAATCTCCACCTCTTCCAAATACTAATGTTCCTCCAACTTGTGGTGTTTGAGCAAATGCAATAGATGATAAAAAAACACATATCGCAAGAATAATTTTCTTCATTATAATCTCCTTTTTATTTATGTAGAGGAATCATAACAAAGTTAGGTAAGCAAAAAGTAGGCATTTTAAATATTTGTTTGAAATTTAATAAAAAGATGATAAGATTTCAAATGTTCAGTGAAAAAAATTTATCAAAACTTATTATTATTTCCCCTATTGTTGCTATTGTACTTATAACTTTTTTTACAAGTTATTTATTTATTAATACTCAATATCAAACTTTTGAAAAAGAAAATAAAAGGTTTGCAGATGAATTTATTCAAAAGAAAAAGGACTCATTAAGAAATCAATTAGAGTCTATTTATAATTATTTAGAACATCAAGAGTCTATATATACAGCTAATAGCAGTGAAAAAGTGATAAAAAGAACATATCTTTTAAAAACGAGACTTCTTCAATTAGAAAAGAATTTAAATAAAAATAGAAATAAAATAGAAATTTTAAAAAGTATTATAAATACAGAGACAGCAGAAAAAAATTATTTTTTTGCATATGATATAAAAAATCAAATTATTATTCAACCAGATTCAAAAGATATAAAAAAAGAGCTAAAAGAGGATGATAAGTTTTTTGAAAACTACCTATATTATGAAGAAGGTAAACTTATATCATTTAAAGAAAATGAAAAAATAACATTTATGTTATATATCCCAAGTTTAGATTGGATAATTGGGAATATAGAAGATATATCTTCTAATATACATTTTATTAGAAAAGTGTCTAAGCTTTACATCTCTACTATTAAATTTGATGAAACTGGCTATTCTTGGGTAATAGATAATAAAAATGATATTTTAAATGAGGAAAAAAGTATCATCAAATTTAAATCTCAAGCAGTTGAAAGAGAAGATGGTTTTTTTACAAATTATCTAACAAAAGAAAAAAATATTAAAACTCTTTCATATATTAAACACTTTGAAGAGTGGGATTGGGTTATTGGGGCTAGTCTCAATTTAGATTATATAAAAAAATCTATAGCCTTAGAAAAGAAGAAATTAAGAGTAAGAATTGAGGCTTATATTAGTTCTATCATCATTTTGGCTGTGTGTGTTATGGTATTTATTACAATTTTATCTATTGCTGTTTCCAATAAAATATCTAAATCATTTAAATTATATAAAGACGAATTACTTAAATTAAATAAAAATCTTAAAAAGAAGATAGATAAAGGGATAAAAGAAGCACAACAAAAAGATAGAGCGATGCTTCATCAATCAAGATTAGCACGACTAGGAACGATGATATCTATGATTGCACATCAATGGAGACAACCATTGACAGAAGTGTCAGCAATTTTAGCAGAACTCGAAACTGCAACTGAATTTGATAAGGTAAATAAACAAATTATTTTTGATAGTGTAAAAGAATCAGATAAACTTATAGTATATATGTCAAATACTATTGATGATTTTAGAATGTTTTTTAAACCAGATAAAAAGAAAGAATCTTTTTCTTTACAAAAAGCGTGTAACGATGCTATATCTTTAATGCGAGGTACATTTGCAGAACTTGATATAACTTTAGAAAAAAAGTTTAGAGATGATTATATAATAAGGGGTTATCCAAGAGAATTTGCACAGGTTATTTTAAATATTTTAATGAATACAAAAGATGCTTTTATAAAACAAAATATACAAAATGCAAAAGTAAAATTTACTATAACAAGAAAAAAAAATACAATCCGTATCACAATAAAAGATAATGCAGGTGGAATAAAAGATGAGAATTTAGAAAAAATATTTGAACCTTATTTTTCAACAAAAAATACAAAAGATGCTTCAGGACTAGGACTATTTATGTCAAAAATGATTATTGAAAAAAATATGAATGGAAAATTATATGTTTTAAATATACCTAATGGAGCACAATTTAATATAACTTTTAAGGCTAAAAATGGATAAAGAATTCTTAAGTGAAATAAAAAAATACTCTATACTTTGTGTAGAAGATGAAGATGGTATTAGAAAGCGATTAATAAATATTTTGGCTTATTATTTTGATGATATATATGAAGCGAATAGTGGACAAAAAGGTTTTAAAATTTATAAGGAATATAAACCCAATATTATATTCACTGATATACAGATGAATGATGGGGATGGAATTGAACTTATTAAAAAGATTAGAAAAGATGATATTCAAACAAAAATTGTAGTACTAACTGCTTATTCATCAGAAGAGTATCTTTTTGACCTAATCAATCTAAATATTGATCACTATATATTAAAACCTTTTAATGCAACAAAATTAAAAGATGTTCTCAAAAAAATACTAAGAGAAAAACTCGATTCGGTTTTGGAAATATATCCAGAGGTGTTTTTAACTTTATCTTCTCGAGAATTAAGATTTAAAGAGGAAGTTATAACTATTAGAAAAAGAGAAAAAGATTTTTTACTACTTCTATTTGAAAATAAAAACAACTGCGTGACCTTATATTCTCAAATAGAAGAAGTTGTTTGGGAAAATTCAGAGATGACGACAAGTGCTTTAAAGACATTTATTAGAGAGTTACGAAAAAAACTACCCATAGATATTATAGTTAATGTTCCACAAGAAGGATATACTTTTAAGTATAAGTAATTACTCAAAAAATGATATTAAATTATATCTGTGTAAATATGAAATATAAGTTTTAAAATATTTGGAAAAGAGAACTTTTTCTCTTTCTATTAAATGAGTAATTGTATTATTTAGTATTTTGACTAAACTCTATCAAATCTTCCGTAGTAACAACATTATTAGGTAGTCGATTTAAACATACCTCAAGTATCTTCTGAGTGCTTAAAGCATCGCTAAAAGCTCTATGATGATTATCTATATCTATATTTAAATGTTCTTTTAAATACTTCAAACCATATCGTTCACATTCAATTACTTTCTTTGATAATGCGATGGTACAGATTCTTCTATTGCAAAGTTCACCTAAGTCATATTTTTTAAAACTATCACTAATAAACTTATAATCAAAAGCAATAGCATGTGCTACAAAAACGTCATCTTCTAAAAATATTTTAAACTCTTCTAGTACCGATTTTAAATTTGGTGCATTATGTGTCATATCAGGAGTAATACCTGTAAGTTCTTGTATTACTTTTGGTATATCACCTGTATTTACCAATGACTCATATTTTTCAATCACTTGTCCATTTCTGTATTTTACTGCACCTATTTCAATAATTTGTCCAGCATTAGCATTACCTGCCGATGTTTCTATATCTACGATACAAAAGGTTTGATCTTTGATAATATTTTCTGATGTTTTTAGCATAATATAATCATCTGAAAAGTGTAATGGTAAACCATTAGAGATTAGTAATTCTTTTTCTAATTCTATATTCTTGAAAAAAGTATCACTTAATTCAAGGATATCATTGAATTGTACTATACTTAAAGGCTGTTTATTTAAACTATTTACTAATTTATTAAGATAGTTCATTAGCTCTATTTATAAAGTTTATAATTTTTTGTTTATCTTTTAAACCCTTTTTTAGTTCTACACCAGAACTAACATCTAGTGAATAAAAGTTAAAACCCTTTAATTCTTCTAAATTGTTACTATTTAATCCCCCTGCAAGGATTATACGAGAACAGTCAAGATCTTTAAACCAATCAAGATTTAATCGCTTTCCAACTCCTCCAAATTCAGGTACAAAAGCATCAACAATTCTATATTCATTCTTGTATAAGTCTAAATCCTCTTTACTTTGAGCACGAACAACTTTTATAGCTTTAACTTTTAAATCTTTATAAAAATTTTCATCAGCTTCAAAATGTATCTGTGCTAAATCTATTTGCGCTATTTGAGAAATATAATTAACTGCTTGTGCACTTTCATTTACAAATAAACCTACACTTTGTACAAAAGGTGGAAGTTGTTTAATAATATCTCTAGCAGCTACTGGTTCTATATATCTAGCACTTTTAGGATAAAAAACAAATCCTAATGCATCAGCTCCAGCATTAATAGCATCCATTGCATCTTTAAGGTTTGTAATACCACAGATTTTCACTCGCATAGTTCTACTACTTTTCTAGCTAAATTTGTAAGCTTTTGATTGCTTGACCATAATCATCTGCACCATATACATAACTACCAGCAACAACAACATCAACACCAGCATTTTTTAGTTCTTCTATGTTTTTATTATTTACTCCACCATCTACTTCAATAAGGCAATCTGGATTTATTTTAGTAATAAGTTCTTTCAACTTTTTGGCTTTAGGTACTACATTTTCAATAAATTTTTGTCCACCAAAACCAGGGTTTACAGACATAAGTAAAACCATATCAAGATCAGCTATTAAATACTCAATATCTTCAGGTCTACTATGTGGATTTAAAACAACAGCTGGTTTGATACCGTAAGATCTAATTTTTTGAATAAGCCTATGAGGATGTTTTTCCTCTTCCATATGAAAAGAAATATATTCTGGCTTTAAAGGAGCAAATAAGTCAACAAAAAATGAATTATTCTCTACCATAAGATGTATATCTAAAGGTTTTGTAGCTATTTTTGCTACTGCACTTACGACTACTGGTCCTATTGTGAGATTTGGTACAAAATGACCATCCATTACATCTACATGTACAAGATCACAGCCACCATCACAAATAGCTTTTATCTCATCGTTTAATATACCAAAATCTGCACTTAATATTGAGGGTGCTACTTGCATTGAATATCCTAATTTTTAAATTAGTTGGATTATATCTAACTTATCTATGTTGTTTTATTAAGTATTTTATCCTATAAAATAATTATTAAAATTACCTTTATAAATGCTCTTTGTATATATTAGTTAATATAATAACTAAAGATACTTATTATGTGTTTTATGATAAATTAATGCAAAAATTTACATTAGGATAGATATGAAAGGTACAGCTTTAAAAGCAGCATCTATATACAAACAATACACCTCCGATCACAGCACATGTATAATTATTTTTGAAACATCTGGGTTAATTAGTTATGCAAATGATACTTTTTGTAAATTAAGTGGATATTCAAGGGAAGAATTAATTGGACACGATGAAACTATATTAAATTCTAATAATCAATCTAAATCTTATATTAAATCAGTATATGAAGCTTTAAATAATGGAAATATCTGGCATGATAAACTTAAAAATAAAACAAAAAATGGTACATATTATTGGGTAGATAGAACAATAATTCCTTTCTTAGATTCTGAAGGCAAAACAGAGATGTATGTCAATATTTATGTTGATATTACCCATAAAAAAGAATCTTCAGAAAATTTTGTAAATGATACTTTTGCTATAGATCAAAATTCAATTATTGCTAAAACTGATAATACAGGTACGATTACTTATGTAAATGATAACTTTTGCGATATTACAGGATATTTAAAAGAAGAGTTAATTGGACAAAATCATAGATTACTTAATTCTGATAATAAACCTAAGTCTTACTGGAAAAAAATGTATCAAACTATTTCTAGCGGAAATATTTGGCAAGATGAAGTGAAAAATAAAACTAAAGATGGACATTATTATTGGGTTGATACCACTATCGTTCCTCATATGGGAATAGATGGTAAACCAGAAAGCTATATATCTTTACGTACAGATATTACAGAGCAAAAAGATCTATCAAATACACTTATTAAACACAAATTTGCAATAGACCAACATGCTATTATAGCTACTACTGATATCTCAGGTAATATAACATACGCCAATGATAAATTTATTGAGATTAGTGGATATTCAAAAGAAGAACTACTAGGTAAAAATCACAAAATACTTAATTCTGGAAACCAGTCTAGTTCATACTGGAAAAATATGTATAAAAATGTTTCTCAAGGACATATTTGGAAAGGTCAAGTTAAAAACATATCGAAAAATGGAAGTTATTATTGGGTTGATACAACTATTATTCCTTTTATGGATGAGGACGGTAAACCAAATAGTTACTTTTCAATTAGGACAGATATTACTTATCAAAAGAGAATTGAAGAGATTTTATCTAGTCAGCGATTTGCTATGGAACAACACTCTATTATTGCAATTACAGATACAACAGGTTCTATAACTTATGCAAATGATAAGTTTTGTGATATTAGTGGTTATAAAGAAGAAGAATTAATTGGGCAAAACCATAGAATATTAAATTCAACTAACCAACCCACTTCATACTGGCAAAAAATGTATAAAACCTTAGAGGAAAAAGGTATTTGGCAAGATGAAGTTAAAAATATATCAAAAGATGGAAGTTATTACTGGGTTGATACCACTATAGTTCCACTCTTAGATTCTATGGGAAATGCTGATTGTTATATATCTATTCGAACAGATATTACCAAATATAAAAAAATTCAAGAAGAACTTAAAGAGCATCAAGATAATTTGGAGAAAATAGTACACGAAAGAACTCTAGAACTAGATAAGGCAAATAAAAAACTTAGAAGATTAAGTGAAATAGATACCCTTACAAAACTATTTAATAGAAGAAAATTAAATATTGATTTCAATCGTGAGTTAATTAGAGTAAATAGATTTGATCGAAAAATGGCTTTATATTTTTTAGATTTGGATGGATTTAAAAATGTTAACGATAACTATGGACATGACACTGGAGATAAACTACTACAGCAAGTTGCAGAAAGTACACTTCAATTATTAAGAGAAAATGAATATTTATATAGAATTGGTGGTGATGAATTTTGCATATTAATACCAGAATTTACTGAAAAAAAAGAGCTTGATACTTTAGCAAATAGATTACTAGAGTCAATTTCAAATATTAAAATTATAGATACATTTAAAATTGAAATTGGGTGTAGTATAGGAATATCTATTTTTCCGGATAATGGGAACACTCTTTCAGATCTGATTTCAGAAGCAGATAAAGCGATGTATCTAATTAAAAAGAAGGGTAAAAATAATTATCATTTTCACTCTTAAAATAGAAGATTTTTAATTCTTCTATTATTTATTTATATTTTCTAAAAAGTAAAAATACTCCAAATAAAATAATAGCAACAAATGCTAAACCATATGATTTAAATTCTTCTATATATGTATAGACTAAATCACCCATCATATAAGCAGCTGTTCCAATAAAAATAGCCCAAATTGCAGTGGCGAAAATATTAAAAAAGATAAATTTTTTGTAATCATATTTTGTTAAACCCATAGCTAAGGGGATAAGTGTTTTGATTCCGTAGATATATTTTTGTAAAAATATAACCCATGAACCATATTTTCTCATCATAAGATGTGCCATAGCAATTTTTCGTCTATGTTTTTGCATCATTTGTTTTGCTTGCGTTTTGTTTTTTCTAGCGATAGTAAATAAAAATTGATCTCCTATAAAATTAGCCACACCAGCAACCAAAATAGCAATAAAAATATTTAATTCTCCACTAAAAGACAAAATTCCTGCAACAACTAAAGCTAAAAAACCTCCACCAAAAGAATATAAGAATAATATTATATATCCCCAATCTCGTATCAAATCTTCCATTAAATTAGTTCCATTCCATTTTCATCTAGCTTAATGATATTATCTTCCACTAATTTTGTTAAGGCTCTTTTATAAGCTTTTTTACTCATATTAAACATCTCTTTAATTACTTCAGAATCAGTTTTATAGTTGTATGGTAAGTCATTGTGGTTTTGTTTTAAAATTGTAATAATTTTTTGAGTATTTACATCATCTGTAAATGTTTTCCCAATAGGTTGTAAAGAGATATCTACTTTTCCATCATCTCTGATAGTTTTTACATACCCTTTAATTTTATCACCGACTTCAATAGTTGTAAATATTTCATTATTATAAACCATACCTTCATAGGTATTATCTACAATTGCTTTATAACCCATAGGTGTGTTAGCAAATACTAATAAATCTACAACTTTGTTTTGTTCTAAGACCTGAGTTTCCGAGCTTAAGTAAGAAGTGATCTTCTCTACACCAATCAATCGACCTGATTCTTCATCTTCAACAATTCTAACAATTCTTGTTTGTCCATCTTTAAAAGGTGTTTTTTGTCTATTTCGTGGTACAAAAAGATCTTTTTGTAAACCCCAATCAACAAATGCCCCAAAATCAACTACATCTACTACTCGAGTAAACATAAATTCATTTTTCATCCCATAAGGTTTTTGGGTAGTAGACACAAGTCTATCTTCACTATCAGTGTATACAAATACTTCAAGTTCGTCATCTACTTGCATATCTTTTGTTATATAAGCATTTGGGAGAAGTACAACTTCTTCATCTTGTGCTTCTAAGTAAATACCTGGTTCAGTTATTCTATTTATTTTTAAAGTGTTTAATACACCTAATTCTATGTGTTCATTTATCATAAGCTCATTATACCTAAGATAATTGTATTTTTTGATTAACAAAGAATGATTACAGTATAAAATTATTTTTAGAATGCTGTAACCAATTTGTAACAATGGAGATATAAAATTCCGTATTCACAAAATGAAGGAAAGAAATGAATATGAAACTACTAATCACAACATCAATTGCAACATCAATGTTTTTAACAGCCTGTACAGCTACAAATCAAAATGTAATGAATAAAGAGTTAAAACCTCTAAAACATTCTATAGAATTTGCAGAAGTAAAAGTTCCCAAAAGTAATTATGAAAAACGAAAGATTACTGCATCATCAGAAATAATTGTTGATGGGAAAAAACAAAAAATAAGTTATAACGCTATTTTAAGATCGGGTGATAAAGTAGGAGATGGTATTTTTGGACAAATTTTCGATAGTATGGGGAATCCAGTTTTAGGAAAAGATGGTTCTCCTAAAATCTCAAATAATAATGATTTTTCATCATTATTACCAATAGGTGATAAACTATTTATGGTTTCTCAGTTTGAAACAAGACCAGCTGCAATGTATATTTCAGAGTTAGAACAAACTGAAAATGGACACTTAAAGGCAATTAGTACAAAAAATATTGACATGTCACATATAAATGGTTTATGGGTTCCTTGTGCTGGTTCTGTTACACCTTGGAATTCTCACTTAAGTAGTGAAGAATATGAACCAAATGCAAGAGCAATAAAAGCAGATGGATCAATCAATTCTTATTATGCTCCAATGGCTGATTATTATGGTGGAGATTTAAAAGCTTTAAATCCGTATGATTATGGTTGGACTCCTGAAGTTAAAGTATTAAATGAAAATGGAGATACATCGATTGAAAAACATTATGCAATGGGTAGATTTGCTCATGAGTTAGCGTATGTAATGCCAGATGAAAAAACAGTATTTTTAAGTGATGATGGAACAAATGTTGCTTTATATATGTTTATTGCTGATGAGAAAAGAGATCTATCTGCTGGTACACTTTATGCTGCTAAATGGAACCAAACAAGTAATAAAGGTGCAGGAAGTGCAGATCTTACATGGGTAAATTTAGGTCACTCTACAAATGAAACTATAAAGAAAGCACTAGATGAAAAAATTAAATTTAATGATATTTTTGAATCAGCATCTGCAAATGATATGCAGTGTCCAAGTGATTTTTCTTCGATTAACACAACAATGAAACATGAATGTTTAAAAATTAAACCAGGAATGGAAGAGATTGCTTCACGAATGGAATCTAGAAGATATGCAGCAATAAAAGGTGCTACAACGGAATTTAGAAAAATGGAAGGAATTAGCTTTAATAAAGAAGCAAATACTTTATATTTAGGAATGTCTGCAATAGCAAGAGGTATGGAAGATTTTGCTAAAAAAGGTAAATCAAGTAAAAAGTATGATGGTGGTGGAGAAAATCATATTAAACTTCCATATAATAAATGTGGTGCAGTTTATACTTTAAATATGAATAACTACCAAACTATGGATACAAATGGTAATAAAATTGATTCTGTATATATTCCAAATACAATGAAATCTTTAGTTGAAGGATGGGCTGATAATTCTATTAAAGGAAATCAATGTTCAGTGAAGTCTTTAGCAAATCCAGATAATGTTACATACATTGATAACACAAATACATTAATCATCGGTGAAGATACAGGTTCAGGTCATCAAAATGATTATGTTTGGTCTTATAATATTGATCAAGATAAACTTACAAGAATTTTAACTACTCCTTATGGATCTGAGACTACATCTCCTTATTATTACAATAATATAAAAGGTCATGGTTATCTTATGACTGTAGTACAACACCCTTATGGTGAAGGTGATGCTTTAAAAGATAAAGATGAGATGGCAGATACAGCAAGAAATGCAGGTGAGATGAGAGCTTATACTGGATATGTAGGACCACTTCCTGTAATATCTAAATAAGTTTCTTTAATGAATAACTTACTTTATACAGCACTTTTTAGTGCTGTATCTATATCTGCTCTTGAAGTAGATTTAAAAAATACAAATTTATATAATGATACTGCATATATCCCTTCTCAATGTTATACTAAAACAGTTGATGAAAAAAATGAAAATATCGTTAGTAACCCCTGCTTTTCTTGTCATACAAAAAATAAAGAACCTAACTATACTTTAGAAGATGATAATCTACAAGAGGCATATGATTTTCCAGAATATGCACTCAAAAATCGATGGACAAACCTCTTTAAAGATAGAACAAATGAGATAGAAAAAACTTCTGATAAAGAGATATTAGAATATATAAGAGAAGACAACTATAAAGATAAAAACAATAATATAATTTTAAAAAAGAAACTTACAAATATTCCTCAAAAATGGGATTTTAATAACAACAAAAAATGGGATGGTTATATTCCTGATTGTGAATTTAACTTTGACACAGAAGGTTTTGATAGATTAGAAAATGGAAAACTTACAGGATGGAGAGCTTTTGCTTATTATCCTTTCTTAGGTACATTTTGGCCAACAAATGGAAGTACGGATGATGTGATGATTCGTTTACCGAAACTATTTTGGAAAAATAAAGATAATACAATAGATATAGAAACTTATAAATTAAATCTCTCTATTGTAGAAAGTTTAGTTAAACAAAAAGATATAGAGATAAATACAGTAGATGAAAAAAAATATGGTATTGATCTCAATCAAAATGGTACTTTAGATCATAGTTCTAAAATTGTTTTTAAATGGACAACACCAAAATATGACACAAAAACAAATACATTTAGTAACTACTCGATGAGTTATGTAGGATTAGCTGCTGAAGTTTTAAATATCAATAAAACTCAAATAGCAGCAGGTCTTTATCCAAAAGGCACAGAATTTTTACACTCTGTGCGGTATATTGATATAGATAAAAACTCAAAAATTAAATTATCTTCAAGAATGAAAGAGTTAAGATATGCCAAAAAAGCATACTGGTCTACGTATTCTAAACTTCAAGACCTAGGTGATGAAGAGATAAAAGAAAAAAATGATTTTCCTGATAGGGTTGACCAATACAATGGTGATATTGAAGTTGGACTTAATAATAAAAGGGGTTGGTACTATCAAGGTTTTATAGAAGATACTCAAGGTGATTTACGACCGCAAAGTTATGAAGAAACATTATTTTGTATAGGATGCCATAGTAATATTGGAGCAATAACAGACTCAACATTTGTTTTTCCGCGAAAGTTTGAAAAAGGCTCTTTATCTGAAGGCTGGTATCATTGGAGCAAACAGGGATTAGAAAATATTCCAGATAAACTTCTTGAAAATGGAGATACTGAATATGTTCAATATTTAAAACAAAATAATGCTGGTGATGAGTTTCGAACAAATCAAGAGATTATGAATAAGTTCTTCCATAAGCAGTGGAAAAAAGAGTTATCAAATATAGAAAATGACTTATTAAAAAAACTAGATAAACCGGATATTGTTTTAAATCAAAAATGGAAACTCAAACAAGTAGAAATAGATAAAGTAAAAAAAGATATATCTCATCTTATTTTACCAAGTAAAGAGAGAGCTTTAAAACTCAATAAAGCATACAAAGTGATTGTAGATGAGCAAAGTTTTATATATGGAAGAGATATTCATATAACATCTACAAAAAATGTACATAGAACTTTAAATGAATCACAGTCAACAAATATCCAAAAGATGAATTATGATTATGCAAAATAATATTTTTTTAAATACTATTATCTCTTGGCAACAAGAGATAAATCTCACCCTTTCAAATTATTTTGATCTTTTAGACAGTGGACATAAAGAGGTATATCTCTCTATTTTAGCTATCTCTTTTTTATACGGACTCATTCATGCTATGGGTCCAGGACATGGGAAAATGGTAATTGCTAGTTATTTTTTAGCAAATAATTTACGCGTTTCTTCATCATTTAAAGCTGGTTTTTTAACTTCAGTTATACATACTATTTCTGCACTTGTTATTACTGGTACATTGTATGTTTTTTTTCAAAATAGTATCAGTGGTTATTTTCAAAGTATCAATGAATATATGTATAAAATATCTGCTGTATTTATTATTTTTATTGCCTGTTATTTATTATATGACACTATAAATGATAAAAAAATAAAAGAAGAATTGCAACCATTAAAGCAAAAAAGTCTTTTATCTATTGCATTATCAATCGGTATTGTACCTTGTCCTGGAGTTATGACTATAGTACTTTATGCAATGATACTTGGATATTTAGAATTGGGAATTTTAAGTGCTATTATGATGAGTATAGGTATGGGTATAACTATATCAATAGCTGCAATATTAGCTTCATCTGTAAAACAATCAAAATATGCACAATATAAAAAAAGAATGAACTATTTAAGTTATGCTGGTATTGGATTGTTATTTGGTTTTGGAGGACTTCTATTATTATGAAAAGTTTAATATTTATTGTACTTATTAGTATAAATTCTTTTGCACATCCACATTTTTTTATTGATGTAGATTTAAATATTGAAACAAATAAAATTGAACATTCATGGAAATTTGATAAGATTAATTCTAGACTTATTACTTTTGAATTTGATAAAAATAAGGATGGTAGCTTTCAAAAA
>JAONGR010000059.1 GCA_028375605.1 Arcobacteraceae bacterium | reverse complement strand
GATAAAATAAAGCAATTTTAAACAAAACTAGCGAACGCGGTTTTTTAAAAAAAGTTTCTTATAGAAAGGTAACAAGGTTACATGGAAAATCTTTTCGAATCACAAGATATAGTTAATATTAAAATTGAAGACTCAATTAAGGCTTCATATTTAGACTACTCAATGAGTGTTATTATAGGTCGTGCACTACCAGATGCAAGAGATGGGCTGAAACCAGTTCATAGAAGAATACTTTATGCGATGCATGATTTAAACATGACATCAAGAACTCCTTATAAAAAATCTGCAAGAATTGTCGGTGATGTTATTGGTAAATATCATCCACATGGTGATAGCTCAGTATATGATGCTCTTGTTAGAATGGCACAAGATTTTGCAATGAGAGTTCCTTTAGTAGATGGTCAAGGGAACTTCGGTTCTGTTGATGGCGATAATGCAGCTGCTATGAGATATACAGAATCAAGAATGACACGATTAAGTGAAGATGTTTTAAAAGATTTAGATAAAGATACTGTAAATCATGTTCCAACTTATGATGATATGGGTAAAGAACCTACCGTTATGCCTACACGAGCACCATTATTACTTATAAATGGTAGTGAAGGTATTGCTGTTGGTATGGCCACTAAAATTCCACCACATAATCCAACAGAAGTTATGAATGGATTATTGCATTTAGTTGATAATCCAACAGCGGATGCTACAGAACTAATGGAATTTATCAAAGGTCCAGATTTCCCAACAGGTGCTACAATATTTGGTAGACAAGGTTTTACAGACGCATATAAAACTGGTCGTGGAAAAGTTAAAATGAGAGCTAAGCATCACATTGAGACTAAAGGTAAAAAAGATATCATTATTTTAGATGAGCTTCCTTATCAAGTAAATAAAGCTAGATTAGTAGAACAAATTGCAACTTTATCAAAAGAAAAAATGATTGAAGGTATTTCAGAAGTTAGAGATGAATCTGATAGAGAAGGTACAAGAGTTGTTATTGAGCTGAAAAAAGATGCTATGGCTGAAATCGTTATGAATAACCTTTACAAGCAAACTCCTATGCAAGGTACATTTGGAATTATATTATTAGCAGTACATAATAAAGAACCAAAAATATTTAATCTTCCTCAAATTTTAAATATCTTTTTAACTCATAGAAAAACTGTGATTATTAGAAGAACTATTTTTGATTTAGAAAAAGCAAAAGCTAGAGCTCATATCTTAGAAGGTTTAAAAATTGCTTTAGATAATATTGATGAAGTGGTTAAAATTATTAGAGCAAGTACAACAGATGCAGACGCAAATGAAAAACTATGTGCTGCGTTTGATCTTACTGAAATACAAGCAAAAGCTATTTTAGATATGAGATTAGGAAGACTTACTGGTCTTTCAAGAGAAAAACTTGAAGAAGAATTAAAAGCATTATTAGAACTAATCGAAGAATTAGAATCTATTTTAAAATCTGAAGAGAAGTTAAATAGTATCATTAAAGATGAGTTAATAGAAACTAGAGATAAATATGCTGATATGAAAGATAAATCTGGAAAATTAATTGCAGATAGAAGAACCGAAATTGAAGATAGCTATGATGATATTGATGTTGAAGATTTAATTCCAAATGAGCCAATGGTAGTTACAATTACGCATAATGGTTATGTAAAAAGAGTACCTATTAAAGCATACGAAATGCAAAGACGTGGTGGAAAAGGTAAAGTTGCTGTTACTACTCATGATGATGATTTCATTGAAAAATTCTTTGTATCTAATACTCATGATACATTACTATTTGTAACTAACTTTGGTCAACTATACTGGCTAAAAGTATATAGAATACCAGAAGGTGGAAGAACAGCAAAAGGAAAAGCAGTAGTAAATCTTATCAATCTTAAAGAAGATGAAAAAATTATGGCTATTTTACCTACAACAGATTTCGCTGATGATAAATCAATGGCATTTTTTACTAAAAATGGTATCGTTAAAAGAACAGCTTTAAGTGACTTTAGTAATATCAGAAGTAATGGTGTAAGAGCAATTGTTCTTGACACAGATGATGAAGGTAATGTAGTAGATGAAATTGTAACAGCACAAATCACACTTCCAGAATCTAAATATCTAATGGTATTTACAGCACTTGGTCAAGTAATCAGATTTGATATTGATAAAACTAGAACACAAGGTAGAACTACTAGAGGTGTTAGAGGTATTAAGTTTAAAGATGAAAAAGATTTTGTAGTTGATGCAGATGTTATTGAAAATGAACAACAAGAGTTATTAACAGTAAGTGAAAATGGTGTTGGTAAACGAACTGAAGTTGAAGCGTATAGATTAACTAATAGAGCTGGTTCAGGTGTAATTTCTATGAAACTAAGTCCAAAAACTGGTAAAACGGTTGTTGGTAATGTTATCGTTGATGAAGAGCAAGATTTAATGGCATTAACTTCTATTGGTAAAATGATAAGAGTAGATATGAATACTATTAGAAAAGCTGGTAGAAATACATCAGGTGTAACTATTGTAAATGTAGATAAAGATGACAAAGTAGTAAGTATTGCGAAATGTCCAAAAGCAAAAGATGACGAACTAGATATACAATTGGCTGATGATATGGCTGGTGTAGATTTAGAAGAAAGAAATTTATTAAGTGATACAGAAAATGAAGAGGAAAATAAGTAAAAATGAGTGGAAAATATAACGTTGCCGTAGTAGGTGCAACAGGTGCAGTTGGTGAAGAGATTTTTAGAGTTATGGAAGAGTTAAATTTTCCAATTGATGAATTGTTACCACTAGCAAGTGCAAAAAGTGTTGGTACAAGTATTACTTTTAAAAATAAAGATTATCCAGTAGTAGAATTAACAGATACAGTTTTTGAAGAAAATGAAGTTCATATTGCATTTTTTAGTGCAGGTGGTTCTATTTCTGAAAAATTTGCAAAATACGCTGTAGAAGGTGGTGCTGTAGTTATTGATAACACTAGTCATTTTAGAATGGTTCATAATGTTCCACTAGTGGTTCCAGAAGTAAATCCAGAAGATATAAACTTATGGAGAGAAACAGGAATTATTGCAAATCCAAACTGTTCTACGATTCAAATGGTACAAGCTTTAAAACCACTTGATGACTTATATGGTATCAAAAGAGTTGATGTTTCAACATATCAAGCTGTTTCAGGTGCTGGAAAAGCTGGTATGGAAGAACTAGTGATGCAAATGAAAGATTTTTTTGATTTCAAACTAGACGAAGCAAAAAAAGAAGCGTTTATGCACCAAATTGCATTAAATGTTATTCCTCATATTGATGTACCTCAAGAAAATGGCTTTACTAAAGAAGAGATGAAAATGGTAAATGAAACACAAAAAATTCTTAAAAAAGATATTGCAGTTGCTGCTACTTGTGTTCGTGTACCAGTTTTAAGATCACATAGTGAATCTATCACTGTTACATTTCAAAATGATATCGATGTAGATTTAGGTGAAGTAAGAACTGCTCTTGATGAGTTTGAAAATGTTGAACTTTTAGATGATATAGAAAATGGAATCTATCCAATGCCTATGATATCTACAGATACAGATCTTACTTACGTAGGACGATTAAGAAAAGATATTTATGACAATAATGTTTTACATATGTTTAATGCCGCTGATCAAGTAAGAGTTGGTGCTGCTACTAATTCTGTAAGAATTGCTCTTAAATGGATCGAATACCAAAAAGAGGAAATTTAGATAGATGCTCGAAAAATTATTTGAAGGTACTATTTGGAGAAGTAGATTTATAGTACTTTTAGCTGTTGTTTTTAGTCTAATTGGTGCTTTTGTATTATTTATAGTTGCATCTTTAGATATTTGGACAGTTGCTGTTTATGCATTTGAAACAATAATTAATCATGCACATCCAGAAAAATTTCATGAAGATATAGTTGCTGGTATCATTGGTGCTGTTGATTTATATCTAATTGCTGTAGTTATGTTTATATTTGCTTTTGGTATATATGAACTATTTATATCTAAAATAGATGAAGCTGAGGAAGATGATAGTAAAAGTAATACTATTCTTGCAATTCATTCTTTAGATCAATTAAAAGATAAAATCGCTAAAGTTATTGTGATGGTTCTTGTTGTAAACTTTTTTCAAAGAGTTTTACACACAGAATTTGCAACACCTTTAGAGATGTTATATTTTGCACTTTCGATTGCAGCACTTGCTGTAGGATTATATTTTTTAGGAAAAGTAGGAAAACACTAATGAGTAAAGAAAACACTAAAATATTTGTAGACGCATGTTTAGGGAAAGAAACTCCATATGCACCAGTATGGATGATGAGACAAGCTGGGAGATATCTTCCTGAGTATATGAAAGTAAGAGCTGAAGCTGGTAACTTTTTAAATCTTTGTCATGATCCAAAAAAAGCAGCTGAAGTTACTCTTCAACCTTTAGATATAGTAGGTGTTGATGCTGCTATTTTATTTTCTGATATTTTAGTTATACCAGATGAGATGGGAATGGATTTAGAGTTTATAAAAGGTTTTGGACCAAAATTTAACGACCCTATCGTTACTGAAGCTGATGTTGATAGACTAATCGGTGGTAAAGAAGCTAGTCGAAAACTTACTTATGTTTATGAAACAATTGAGCTTTTACGAGAACAGCTAGATGCTCGTGGTGATAACAAAGCACTAATAGGTTTTACTGGTGCTCCATGGACACTTGCTACATATATGATTGAAGGTCAAGGTACTAAAACATATAATCTATGTAAAAAAATGATGTATGAAAACCCAGAACTTTTACATAAGATATTAGCTAAAGTAACAGAAGTTATCAAACTTTACATGGAAAAACAAATTAAATCTGGTATCGATGTAGTACAGATATTTGATTCTTGGGCAGCAGCAATAGAACCTAGTAAATACAATGAATTTTCATGGAAATATATGGTTGAAATTGCTGACTATTTAAAATCAAAATATCCTGAAACTCCAATTATTATGTTTCCTAAGGGTGTAAGTGCTTTTATTGAAAGAGGGCTAGTGTACGGAAACTTTGATGTATTTGGTGTAGATTGGGGAACTCCAATGGCTATGGCTAAAGAAAAACTAGGGGAGCGATATGTTCTTCAAGGAAATATGGAACCATGTAGACTATACTCAAAAGAGGCTACTACTGCTTGTGTTGAAGGTATTCAAGAAGTTATGGGTGGAAAAAGACACATCTTTAATTTAGGTCATGGAATACTTCCCGATGTCCCTGTAGAAAATGCAAAACATTTTGTAAGTGAATGTCAAAGAGTAAGTGGAAAAAAATAGTACTGTGAACAATATAATATTCGGACCCATTCCATCAAGAAGATTTGGAATGAGTCTAGGTATCGATCTCTCTCCAAACTCAAAACAATGTAACTTTGACTGTTTATATTGTGAACTTGACTATGCTAAAACAATGTCAAAACAAACCGAAATAATAAGTGTTAAAGAGATTGTAGCTCAAGTGAAAACCGGTCTTCAAAATCATCAAAATATTGATGTGATAACATTCACTGCAAATGGAGAACCTTCTTTATATCCATATTTAAGTGAACTAG
>JAONGR010000058.1 GCA_028375605.1 Arcobacteraceae bacterium | reverse complement strand
ACAACTCTTTCAACACCATTTACAACGAATGAAATTCTATCTGTCATTAAAGGAATTTCTCTAATATATAAAGATTGTTCTTTAATATCTTTTACACCAATTTTTTCACCAGTTTTTTCATCTAAATCCCAAAGAGTTAATCTAATATTAATTCTTAAAGGTATTGAGAAAGTTAATCCTCTTACCATAGATTCTGATACTGTATACTTTGGCTTACCAACTTCACTATTAACATATTCTAATGTGAATCTATTTTGTGAATCATGGATTGGGAAAGATGATTTGAATACTTTTTCAATTCCTGCTGCAGATCTATCTTCTTGACCTACCATTAGGAAGTTCTCGTAACTACTTTGTTGTAACTGAAGTAAATTTGGAATGTCGATTTTTTGTGGATTTTTTCCGAAATCGACTCTTAATCTATTCCCAGAGTGTAATGAATTTAACATATGAGCCTTTCTTGTAATATTCTTTTTAAAAGTTATATTAACGATTAAAATTAACATTCTAACCTATACCTGAGCAAATACCAGACATAGATTAAAATGCAAATTCACTTTAAATGACTAATGCTCTGTAGTTATACAGAGCATTTAGTGCACGTTGTTGGAATCTAATTAGTTAAAATTATTTAACTTCTACAGTTGCTCCAGCAGCTTCTAATTCAGTTTTTGCAGCTTCAGCATCTTCTTTAGATACACCAGCTTTAACAACAGCTCCAGCTTCTTCAGCCATTGCTTTTGCTTCTTTAAGACCTAAACCTGTAAGTGCTCTTACAGCTTTAATTACATTAATTTTTTTAGCACCAGCATCTTTTAAGATAACATCAAATTCTGTTTTCTCTTCAGCAGCTTCAGCAGCACCACCAGCAGCACCAGCTACTGCAACAGGTGTAGCAGATACACCAAATTTTTCTTCAAATTCTTTAACTAATTCAGAAAGCTCTAATACGCTTAATCCTGAAATATATTCTAATACATCTTCTTTAGAGATTGCCATTTTATTTCCTTTTATTTACATTCATAAATTTTTGTTTTACAGTAGCATCGGCTACTATCATCACAGAAGTGCTATTAAGCAGCTTCCTCTTCTTTTTTAATTCTAAGTGCGTCAAGACCAACAGTAAAGTTTCTAACAGGTCCCATCCATACAGATGCAAGCATACCAAGTAATTCTTCTCTACCTGGTAATTTAGCGAATTGATTAACAGTAGCAGCATCAGCAGCTTTACCTTCAATAACACCTGATTTAATACTGAATGTTTCTTTATTTGCAGTAGCAAATTTATCAGCAGCTTTACAAGCTGAGATTTGATCATCAGACCAGATAAAAATACTTGTACCAGAAAGCTCTAAAGCTTCTTGACCTGCATTTTTAAGTGCAATAGATACTAAAGAGTTTTTAGCTACTTGTACTTTCGCACCAATTTCAGCTGCAGCAACTCTTAAAGATTCTAAATCTTTATGAGATGTACCTCTATAATCAGCAACAACAATAGCTTCTGAACTTTTAAATTGAGTCGTTAACGATTCAATAATTTCATTTTTTTGTATTTTAGTCATATAAGTTTCCTCCTTTCTAAAACAGTAGAACTTCGGCTGGTTTTATAAGAAAGTAATATTCTTACCAGCTGTCTTTAGTTTTTAAGATAAATTTCGTTAAACGAAATTATTATTTAATATCCATACATTCTGAACTATCAAGAATAACTGATGGACTCATTGTTAACGAGATAGCTGCTTTAGTTACAAATCTACCTTTTGCTGTTGATGGTTTAGCTTTATTAATAGCTGACATAACAGTTGTAAAGTTTTCAATTAATGCTTCAGCAGAAAAAGACACTTTTCCTATACCTGCATGAATATTACCTTTTTTATCAACTCTATAAGCTACTTTTCCACCTTTAGATTCTGTAACAGCTTTAGTTACATCCATAGTTACTGTACCTGTCTTAGGGTTTGGCATTAACCCTTTTGGTCCAAGTATTCTACCGATTTTACCAACTAGACCCATTGTATCAGGAGTAGCAATAAGTACATCAAAATCAATATTACCAGCTTGAATTGATTCAACTAAATCATCGTTACCAACAATATCAGCACCAGCAGCTTTTGCTTCATCCATTTTAGTTCCTTTAGCAAATACTGCAACTCTTACAGTTTTACCAGTACCATTTGGAAGTACTACAGCACCTCTAATCATTTGATCAGCATGTCTAGGATCAATGTTTAGGTTTAAAGCAATATCAACTGTTTCATCAAACTTTGTTGATTTTAATTCTTTTACCAATGCAACAGCATCAGCTACAGTATATGGTGTTGTGTTATCTATTTTTTCTACTAAAGATTTGTATCTTTTACTCATAATAATTTCTCCGCAATTTTAATTTATGCTACCACTTTTTAAGCCTTGTGGTATTTTAAGTGAAAATAAATTTTCCTTAATATGGCTATATTTTATTAATTAAAATAGATTACTCTACTTCAATACCAATACTTCTACAAGAACCTTCAACAATTTTAGCTGCTTGATCAACATCATTTGTGTTTAAATCAGCTATTTTTTTGCTAACGATTTCCATAACTTGTTCTTTAGTTAATTTTGCAACTTTATTCTTTAAAGGATTATCAGAACCTTTTTTAAGACCAGCAGTTTTCATGATTAATTCACTCATTGGTGGTTGTTTAGTTACAAATGTAAAACTTTTATCTGCATATACAGAAATTTCTACAGGGATTTTAAATCCTGCATTTTGTTTTGTTTTTTCATTGAATGCTTTACAGAATTCCATGATATTAATACCTCTTTGACCTAATGCAGGTCCAACTGGTGGTGAAGGGTTAGCTGCACCAGCAGGTATTTGAAGTTTTAATACTCCAGTTACTTTTTTTGCCATTTTTTTTCCTTTTTTTTGTTATTAAATATTAATTTAATTGTATTTCACTTTTAACATACTATGCTAAGTGTTAAAATGAATATAATTTCATCTTAATACTTAGCACCTTGTATTTTGTTATATTATTCTACTCTTTCTACACTTGTATAAGAAATTTCTACAGGTGTATTTCTTCCAAAAATTAAAACGTTTAGTTTTAATAATCCAGAATTTAAATCAAATGATTCTACAAGACCATTAAAGTTTGCAAAAGAACCTTCTTTAATTCTTAACATTTCACCTTCTTCGAATGAAACTTTTGGTTTTGCAGCTGCTCTATTATTTACTTTTTCTAAAATTTGATTAATATCTTTTTCTGAGAGAGGAGATGGTTTTTTTGATTCACCAATAAATCTACCAACTTTAGGCATAGACTGAATAGCATGCCATAATGCTGTATCAAGATCAATATTTGCAAAAACATATGCAGAATATAAGGGTTTTTCAACTATTGTTTTATTACCTTTTTTAATCTCAATTAAATCTTCAGTAGGAACTAATACTCTTTCGATTCTACCATCTTGTAAATCTTTAGAAAGTTGTTCTAAAGCATTCTTGATTGTTAATTCACTACCAGAGTGTGTTTGTATTGCATACCAATTATGTGCCATATCTTTTCCTAACTCATTACAGACGATAAACTTACTGACATAATTGCATCAATAAGCGCTAAAAATAGTGAAATTACTGTCACTACAACAAAAACTGAAATAAAAGCACTTCTAATTTGTTCTTTAATAGGAAAAATAACTTTCCCTAACTCATCTTTTGCTTTTTTATAATATGATATATATTTATTCAAGACAATACCTTACTTTTTTTTGATTTATAGTATTAAGTGTTAAAAATTATATTTAATTCTTAACACTTAGTACTTTTTATTGTTTAATGGCAGGCCAAGAGGGACTCGAACCCCCAGCACCCGGATTTGGAATCCGGTGCTCTACCATTGGAGCTATTGGCCTATTTTAAGAGTTAATCATAACCTAAATTAATAGGTCGGGATTATACCACAAGAAACTAAGATTTAAGCTTAATTTCTTTATGAGTAGTATGTTTTTTTAGTCTTGGACTATATTTTTTTACTTCAAATTTTTCACTATGAGTCTTTGGATTTTTCATTGTTGTGTAGTTAATGTCGCCACTCTCTTCACATTTCAATCCAATTTTGATTCTATCACCCATACCAGACTACTTAGTTATCTCAGCAACAACACCAGCACCAACAGTTCTACCACCTTCTCTAATAGCGAACTTTGTACCTTTTTCAAGTGCAACAGGAGAAACTAAAGTAATTGACATTTCAACGTTATCACCAGGCATAACCATTTCAACACCTTCAGCTAATACACAAGAACCAGTAACATCTGTTGTTCTTACATAAAATTGTGGTCTGTATCCGCTAAAGAATGGAGTATGTCTACCACCTTCTTCTTTTGAAAGAATATATGCTTCACATCTAAATTCTGTATGTGGAGTAATTGAACCAGGAACAACTAATACTTGACCTCTTTCAACATCTTCTTTTTTGATACCTCTTAGTAAAAGACCTGCATTATCACCAGCTTCAGCGAAATCCATTTCTTTTCTAAACATTTCGATACCAGTTACAGTAGTTTTTTGAGTATCTCTTAATCCAACGATTTCAATCTCTTCACCTAACTTGATTGTACCTTGAGAGATAGCACCAGTAACAACTGTACCTCTACCAGCAATTGAGAATACATCTTCAATTGGCATTAAGAAAGATTTATCAGTTTCTCTTGTTGGAGTTGGAATATATTCATCAACAGCATTCATTAATTCCATAATTTTTTCTGACCATTCTGAGAAGTTACCAGCTTTAGCTTCTTCTAATGCTTGGAATGCAGAACCTGCAATAATTGGAGTGTCATCACCTGGGAATTCGTATTCAGAAAGAAGTTCTCTAATTTCCATTTCAACTAATTCTAACATCTCTTCTTTATCTTCTTCATCTAATTGATCTTCTTTGTTCATGAAAACAACGATGTAAGGTACACCAACTTGTTTAGATAATAAGATATGCTCTCTTGTTTGTGCCATAGGACCATCTGTAGAAGCAATAACTAAGATAGCTCCATCCATTTGAGCAGCACCTGTAATCATATTTTTAACGTAATCTGCATGGCCTGGACAATCAACGTGTGCGTAGTGTCTAGTTTCTGTTTCATACTCAATATGAGAAGTAGCAATAGTAATACCTCTTTCTCTTTCTTCTGGTGCATTATCAATTGCATCATAATCCATCATTTCTCCACCCATTTTAGCTGTTAATACTGCTGAAATAGCTGCTGTTAATGTAGTTTTACCGTGGTCAACGTGACCAATTGTTCCGATGTTAACATGCGGTTTACTTCGTTCGAATTTTTCTTTTGCCATAATTTTTCCTTCAAATTTTGTTACTCTCTGAGTAGATAAGCCTTTAGCTAATCTATTCAAAGAGATGATTTTAATTGTTCTTTTTGACCCAATTTTGCAAGTGGAGCCTACGATAAGACTTGAACTTACGACCTCTTACTTACCAAGCAAGTGCTCTACCCCTGAGCTACGTGGGCGAATTATATTATATTTAACCTAAATTAAAAATAAAATTGTAATGTTTTTACATTGGATTTAAATAAAATAAATTTATTGTGTATTTTGAGT
>JAONGR010000057.1 GCA_028375605.1 Arcobacteraceae bacterium | reverse complement strand
TTTGCATTACAATTGCTTTACCTGCTAGCTTTAATTGTTCTTGTGTGATATATAAAACTTGTTCAACCTCCTTAATAGTATTATTATATTGTTCCTCTTGCATCTTAGGTATTATAAGTGCAAATAAAATAGTAATAAGAAATAATGCTAAGAGAAAAAGGTAAAAAGTAACTTTTACATTAAATGAATATGATTTTATATTGAGAATTTTAGGCAATTTCTTTAATCACTTTTATTTTATATCCCTGCTCATACATATTTTCAAAGGGATCACTGCCTAATTTTATTCGTAACCTATAAATTAGAGTTCTTAGTTTTCCCATATCATAAAAGTCTTCCCTCCAAAGATAGGCATAGATGGTTTTAAAACTTACAATATTATCAGGATATTTTGTAATGATTTCAAAAAGCTTTTTTTCTGTTTTAGTCAATTTAAATTCTGCTTCATCTTTATATAGTATAGATGTTGAAATATCAAACTTAAGGTTATTTTCTAAAAATAAGAAGTTTGATTTTTGATGTCTTAAGGTATCTTTATTTTCAAAAAAATACCTATGTTTGTGTATTGCCATATTTATTGTTATTTTGAGTTCTTCATCTCTGCAAGGTTTTATCAAATAACCATATGGCTCACATTCCATAGCCTTTTTCATTGTTTTATCATTTGTATATGAGGTTAAAAATACAATTGGAATTTGAAATCTTTTCCATATTATATTTGCAGCATCAATTCCTGAACTTTCATTATCTAGTTTTACATCCATTAATATTATATCGGGATGATTATTTTGTACATGTGTAATGGCATCATCTGCGGTAGTTTCAATACCTGACACATAAAAGCCAATTTTTTTTAGACTTAATTCTATGGACATTGCAAGAACTATTTCATCTTCTACAATTAAAACACTTATTTCATTATCCGTATATTTTACATCTGAGATATTATTCACACCGAACCTTTCTATTTGAATATGATACTTAATATCAATTTAAACTGTGTTTAAATAAATTTAATGTAAAACATTCAAAATGTGATTATTTCGTGATTTTTTATAAGTATGATTATCACTATCAAAATAAATGAGGAAAAAAATGAAAAATAAAACAAAAATATTATTGTCTATTACAACATGCTTTGCATTAAATTTATTAGCTGATGATACTAGAACAAATTTAGGTGAAATATCAATTATAGATACTGCATTAGAAGCACAAATAAAAAGTATCACATCTGAAAAACTTGAGAATTTACAAGCAAGTGATATAAAAGATATATTGAAGTCCATGCCAAGTGTAACTGTAGATGGAAATGCAAGGTATTCTCAAAAAGTATATGTACGAGGACTTGAGGATAAATCCTCAAATATAACAATTGATGGTGCAAAAATATCGGGACAGCTTTTTCACCATTCAGGGGATCAAACTATTGATGCCGAAATGTTAAAAGTTGGTTCAATAGAATTAGGAGCAAATTCAGCACTAAGTGGTAGTGGTGCAATTAATGGTTCATTTGTATATGAAACGAAAGACCCAAGTGATTATTTAAAAGAGGGTGAAGTATTTGGTGGTCAAGTAAGTGTTGGTTACCAAAGTGGTTTTGATAGAATTTCTAAAAATTTATCAGTATTTTCTAAGTTAGGTGAAAAAGTAGAAGTTGTAGCTATTGGTAATATCTCTGAAGACAAAAAATTATCTATTCCTGATTCAGAAGATATTGTTTCTAAACAAAGTGAATTAAAAAGTGGTTTATTTAAAGTTGTATTTAAACCAACAGAAAACCAAGAGATGAAATTTTCATATAATAAATATGAAGATGCAGGAGAACGACAACTTGATGCAGAAAAAGCTGGGTCAACAATAGAAAGTGATAATAAATATAGTGAAATTTCACGAGATTCTTATGCTTTAAATTACAAATATACACCAGATAATGATTTAATTAACCTTACTGCAAATATTTATGCATCGTCTCAAAAATTAGAAATTGAAGGTCAAAAAGATGAATCTTCTTATTGGTTATGGGCGAAAGGTCAAAGTCATTATAGTACGGAGCCAACAGTGGTCTTTGAAAATGAAACAAAAGGTTTTGACTTACGAAACACTTCGTTGGTAGATAATCATAAATTAACATATGGTATTAGTTTAGATAAAGAAGAACAAAGTTCACAAGCCGATAGTTTGGCTGTATATACACAAGGTACAAAAACGGGAGAAACAGTAGATCTATCTGTTTCTGGTGGTAAATCAGAACAATACGGATTATACCTTGAGGATGAAATAGACTTAGATAAATTGTTACTTACATTTGGAGCAAGGTATGATGTACATAAACTTGGTGGAGTATATAGTGGAAAAAATTCACAAGTATCTCCCAAATTTAAAGCACAATATCAAGTAACTGATAATTTTAAACTAAGATTTGGTTATGGTAGAATTTTTAAAGGACCATCATTAGGTGAGTCACTTCTTCTTGCATATGGAGTGTCAAAAAATACCGATACACCTGAAGCTCAAACTGGAAATAACTTTGAAATAGGTGTTGATTACGATTTAAAAAATGCTTTAAGTGCTGATAATTCAATAGTTGGAATCACTTTATTTAAATATAATGTAGATAACTACATGCATCCTACAAAGAATTTAACATTAACAAATCAAAGCAATATGAAAATTTGGGGAGTTGAAACTGTATTTAGATATGAAAAAGATGCTTTAGGTTTGAGTTTAAGCCACACATACACAGGAGGAGAGGCTGAAACGATTTCTACAGGTGATAAATATGATCCTTTAACTGCGAAAATACACACATTTAAGGCAAGTATTGATTATGACGTAAATAGTGAATTATACTTAAATTATAATGCCGAATTTGTTCCTGGAAATAAAACTAAAAGTGAATATTATTCATATTACACAGATAGCGAAAAAAGAAGTGGATATGGTGTTCATAATATTGCTGCAACATATTCACCTGCAAATTTTAAAGATATAAAAATGTATTTTGGAGTAGACAATATTTTTGATAAAAAATATCAAAGACATACATCATTTGGTGCATACTATGGTGAAGCAGATTCTGGTTCTTATGAAGTTGGACGAAACTATAAACTTAAATTTTCTTATAGATTTTAAAAAAATAAAGCCTTATTTAGAGGCTTTATTAAGATATATAAAAAAGGATAGAGATGACTTCTTATAGAATTATATACGATAGCTTTGTAATTCCAGAAAAAAATGGTAAAAAAATTGGTTTATTTAGAATATTTTGTGCAATAATTGGTGGATTAATAGTATCGTATTTAGGGATGGTAGTCTTAGCAATTATCACTCCTTCTTCATTGGCTAACTCAGCAATTGTTCCATTATTATTTTATCCGTTTACTTGGGCATGCGTTGCTTTATGGATATCATTATCTCCCACAAAATTAAGTGCATTATTAAAAGTAATTGTCTTGACAACTATTTTTTCAGTACTTATTTTTTTCTTTTTTAAGGTTAAATCTTGACTCAGAATAAATCTAAAGCTTTCAAACAACGTCTTTTACAAGTACATTCAAGTGTGGGAATCACTGTATCTTTATTGATGTATATTTCAATATTTTTCGGTATATTTACAATATTTTCACCATACATACATGTATGGGAAAAGCCTTCTCGTCATTTTGAGATTAAACACAATGAAGGTATTGATTATACCTCTTTACTTAGTCCTATTATTAATGATCCTAGTTTTCCTAATAATAACGTGATTATAAAATTACCTGAATTTAAAAGTGATCCTACATTACAAATCACACATAGATTTGTAGATGCAAAAGTTTTCAATCCTAATACTGAAAAAGAACTAAAAGATGAAGGTGTTAATTCTCAATTGAGTTATTTTTTAAACTTGATGCACCAAGGTCAACCTATAAAGTTTTATGGGCGAATTATATATGGTTTTGTTGCTGTTGCTGTGATGTTTTTAATAATTGGAGGTATACTTCTTCTTCTATACTCTCAATTTAATAATAATGCGAATAATCAGCAGTCAAAATTTTCAACATTTCATAGAAAAATATTTCTGTGGATTTCTATACCTTTACTTATTGTTACGATATCTGGTGCATTAATGAATATTGGTTATAAAGGTGGTGGTTTACTAGCATATCTTCTTAGTAATGGGGAAGAAAGTAATATTTATAAGCTTGTTAAACCTGTCTTATCACCAAATGAAGAAATATTAAAACGATTAAATATAGAAGCAAAGATGTTGCCAATAGGTGTTTTACTTAATAAGGCTAGAAATGTCAATCCTGAACTTATTTTTGAAGAACTAATTCTATTAAATTGGAAAGATATAACAGCTAGAATTCAAATAATAGGGTATAACCCCACAAAGCCATTTTTAAATGGAGTTTATAATAGACCAAAAATTATATTAAATGCGGTTGATGGGTCTGTGCTAAAAAATGTAAAAGTATTGGATAGACAATGGGGTGTTTTATTGACTGATGCATTGTATTTTTTACATCTGCTTTTTGGTGTTGGTATATTAACAAAGATTCTTGTTTTAATTACTATGATTTTTTCTTGTTTTGGCATAGGTTTCGGAGTAATGCTTTGGCTTGAAAAACGCGCAAAAAAATTTGATGGTAAAATAGTATTTTATCATTGGATGGGAAAATTATCCTTAGCTATTATGATAGGTGTATTTCTAGCAACTGCTATATTATTTAATCTCCAATGGATTTTACCATTTGATATGAATAATAGAATATTAGTTCAAGAATCAATATTTTATCTCTCATGGCTTGCAACACTACCTTGGTCTTATTTTAGAATAAATTCTTATATTGCAGCGAAAGAATTTCTTTTTGTATCAGGTATATTATTTATAATATCATCGCTTTTGCATTGTTTTGTATCTGGATTTACTTATTTTGAATTATATCAAAAAAATATGATGAGTATTTTATGGGTTGATATAGGATTGGTATTATTGGGATGTTCTCTTTTATTTACTGCTTATATTCTTCCAAAAGATAGAATGGGTGCAAAATTATTTTGGAACAAAAAATAAAAAGGATTAAAAATGAACTATAAATACATATTTATACTTATGTTATTTTCTTGTTTACATGCTCATACTTTATTATTAAATGTATATGATAACAATGATAATACGATTACAGTTGAAGGTATATTTAGTACAGGAGAATTAGCCACAGGTGCAGAGATAAGATTAGAGTCTTTACTTAACAAATCAGTAATTTATAAAAAAAGACTTCCACAAGAAGGAGAGTTAGTGATTAAAATTCCTAAAGAACCTTATAATGTAATTCTTTATGCAGGAAAAGGGCATGAAATAGTTAAAAAAGGATTAGAACCAATTGATGGATATGATACTTCTTTGATAAAGAAAAAAAAATCATATTCTCCTCCATCAAATATCAAAAAAGACTATTCTTTTAATATAATATTGACATCGATAATAATAGCAATTTTATTATTATCTATTACTATGATTCTAAGTATTAGAAATACAAATAAGTTAATGAATCATCTTAAGTCAAAATAATATTTAGGAGTATTTACAACTATTATTTAATGTATAACCATATCCAGTAACTATCTTAATACTATCTTCGGGTAATTTTTTTCTTATTCGTTTAATTAGTGCTCTGATATTGTCTATATTTGATTCTTCACCTTCCCAAACATAGTTTTCTATCTCATCATAGGTAACTATTCTATTTAGATTAGTGATAAATAATTCTAAAAAAAGTATTTCTTTTCTTGCTAGTATAATTTTTTCATCGCTTACATATAAAGTGTGTTCATTAAAATTATATTTACATATATCATTAAATTCGATAAAT
>JAONGR010000056.1 GCA_028375605.1 Arcobacteraceae bacterium | reverse complement strand
ACAATATTCATCATTTTAACAATTGCATCTTTAATGTTAAAATTTGTTTTTTTACTTGATGGTTTTATAAAGTCTTGAAAATCATTAATTGTATCTGTCATATAATATATTTGAAACATAACATCATCAAGATATTTTTTATCTTCATCTTTAGTTTTTGTACCTGAACCAACATATGTCTGAACAAGTGTAGATATATCAATGAGTGGTTCTTTCCACTGGTGGGCTATTGAAGAGATAATTTCTCCTATTTCTGCTAGTTTTGATTGTTGAATCATAAACTCTTGACTTTTAGCATTTTTAACTTGTAATTGTAAGTTGTAAAATAATACAGCAATAAGTAAAAGCAAAAGAGGTGAGATCATAAAAACAGCATTTACTAAATCTCTATTTTTATCTAAAAATGATAAAGGAGTGTTTACATATGAAATCTCTTCATCTAACACAGTAGGATTTAATCCAAACTTTTTTAATTTTTCATAATCAAAAATATATGCATAACTATCATCTATCTTGATAATAGGAGGTTCATTTTTATTTTTAAGTAGTTTTAAGAGTAGCTTACCTGTATTTTTTCCTAGCTCTTCAATCAAAACTAGTTTTCCACCAGTAGAACCTTTTTCTATAAATAAAGAATCAGTTGTAAATGTAGGTAAATTAAAAGAATCAATCATTGAAGCTATCTCATAGTTTTTATGAAAATCTTTATTTTTATTATTATAAAATCGTATAAAAAAAACTGCTTCATCCTTTTTATGGACTTGAAACTTCTTTTTTAATGTATTTATATCTGAATATCGTATGTAGTTAATTTTAAATTTATTTTCAAACTTTTCCATAGATTTTTGTATTATTACATCTGTATCATTACCATTTGCACTAAAATCATTTATTACATGAAGTTTTTTAATATTTGGCATTAAAGTATCTATAGTGGAAAAGATATCTTCAATTGCTCTTCTTTCCAAAATACCTGATATTTTTTCTTCCAAGCCAAAACTTTTTACTAAATTAGGATTAAATCTTTCTATACCTGAAAACACTAACCTTTCATCTGTGAATAAATCACTATAATTATTAAGTGCAAATTCATAAGCAAATTTATCAACTAATAAAACCAAGTCATATTTTCTGTTTTTCAGTTGAAGTTTATAAAGATTTTTTAATGAATCATAGTATTCAGCTGAATTAATTCTTTTTGAGTCCATATACAAAATTGTAGTTTCAATATTACTCTTATTACCAAAAGCTTTTTCAACACCATTGATAAGTTCATCACTCCATTGAAAACCTTTATGATAAGAATTTATAATAAGTACTTGAGATTTTTTTTGAGATGTTAAAGCAAAAGTAAAACTAACAATAAACATTGAAACAAATACAATTTTCATTACCATCTAAAACCCTTTCATAAAGTTAGCTATCTTATTTTTTACAATAATTTCTCTTTACTAATAATAACTCCGTCATTATCTGCATAAAGATAATCTCCTTGATTAAATGATAATCCATCAAAATGTAATTCACAGCCATGTGAAGATTCATTCTTTTCAAAGTTACGTAAAGGACATCTCCCAATAGCAAATAAACCTACATTTATATTTTTTGTTTCATCTGTATCTCTTACATAACCATTTAAAATAATCGCTTGCCAATTATTTGATAAAGCAAAAGCCATTAGTTTATCACCTACTACACCAAAATACTCTTTAGCATTATCTACAACAAGTATTTTTCCCTCACCATTCCTATCTCTTAACATCTCTAGTAATCGCCAATTACTCTTATCAAGTTTTACCGTTTCTATTTGTCCATAAAATCTTTTTAAAGCACCAAAGTTCTTAAAGTTTGATGGTAAGACTTGTATCTCTTTATCTTGATTTTCATCGCATAAATCTGCTGTACTTATATTATACATTATTTCTCCTACTATTTTGAATGTATTGGTTTTATCATATTATGAGGATGGATGATTTCATCTAGTTGTTCTTTAGATAGAAGTTTTTTTTCTAATACAATATCATAAACAGAAGTATTATTATTTAATGCCTCTTTAGCAACCATCGTTGAATTTTCATATCCGATATGAGGATTTAAAGCTGTTACTAATCCAATACTATTAAGTACCATCTCTTCACATTTAGATTTGTTTGCAGTAATACCATCTATACATTTATACGCTAGAGATTCAAATGCTTTTTTCATCATATTAATAGAATTAAATAAATTGTATGCAATAAGAGGCTCAAATACATTTAACTGCAACTGTCCACCTTCACTTGCCATGGAAATAGAAACATCAGTTCCTATTACTTGATAAGCAACTTGATTAACCATTTCTGGAATTACAGGGTTTACTTTTCCAGGCATAATTGAAGAACCAGCTTGCATTGCTGGTAAGTTGATTTCACCAAAACCAGTTCTAGGTCCTGAACTTAAAAGTCGAAGGTCATTACAAATTTTAGAAACTTTTACAGATACCCTTTTTAAAACTCCAGAAATTTGTACAAAAGAACCCGTATCTTGTGTAGCCTCTACTAAATCTTTAGCAGTTACAAATGGTCTACTAGTAACTTCTTGTAATTTTCTCTGAACTGTTTTTGCATACATTGGATGAGAATTTATACCAGTACCAATAGCTGTAGCACCAAGATTCATCTCTCTTATTAGTTGTTGCGATTCTAAGAGTCTTTGAATATCTTCTTCAATCATAATTGCATAAGTATTAAACTCTTGTCCCAATGTCATAGGCACAGCATCTTGAAGTTGTGTTCTTCCCATTTTAATCACATCTTTAAACTCTAGTGCTTTTTTTTGCATTGAAGATTCAAGTATTTTCATAGAATCAACAAGTTCAAATATTTTTTCATATAAAGTAATTTTTATTGCTGTTGGATAAACATCATTTGTGGACTGTGATAAATTTACATCATTATTTGGATGAAGATTTTTATAGTCACCTTTTTCATATCCTAATATTTCTAATGCTCTATTTGCTATTACTTCATTTGTATTCATATTTGTAGAAGTTCCAGCTCCACCTTGTATCATATCTACAACAAATTGGTCATGATATTTACCAGCGATGATTTCATCACAAGCTTGGCATATAGCATTTTTTTTCTTCTCAGATAGTTGATCGAGTTCAAAATTTGCCAATGCTGTAGCTTTTTTTACTTTAGCAAGAGAAATAATAAATGTAGTAAAATTCGATAATTTTATTCCTGATGCATCAAAGTTTTCTTTTGCTCTATCAGTTTGTATACCATAATAAGCTTCTTTTGGTATCTCTTTATCTCCGATTAAATCATGTTCTGTTCGTGTCGACATAGTAGTCCTTTTTCTTTTTATAAAGAAATACTAATATCAAACAATGACCTAAAAGTGATTTTTTTAAAACACTTAGAAATAAGTGTTTTATTATATTTTATTTATATTGTGATCTCTTTAATATCAGCAATCTCTTTAAATGAGTTATAAACAGTACCGATAAGATTTTTTCTATTCGTTTTAATTTTTTCATCTTCATGATTTACAAAAACATTATCAAAAAATGCATCTAATTCTAGTTTTAAACTAAATAAAGCATCTAGTTGTTCATCAAATGTAGTATATACCTCTTTTGAAATTTTAGTATATTTTTCAAAAAGTACTTTTTCTTCGGCATCTTCAAACAATGAACTATCTACTACAAGTACAGTTGTTTCATCTAAGTCTTTCACAATATTTGCAACTCTTTTAAAAGTATCACTTACTTTTTTGAAATCACTACTATTTACTAAAGGATTTAAAGCTTCTATTTTTAAACTAGTATTATAGATGTCATTGTTAGCATTACTATTTAAAACTGCTTTTATAACACTTGGGTTTACTTTGTTATAAAGTTTATAAAGTCTTTCATTTAAAAATTCACTTAATTGTGCTTTATCTAATTTTGGATACTGTTGTATTGAAGCATCAATAATAGAAGAGATATCTAAACTTAGTTTATGTTCGATACATATTTTATATATCCCAGCAGCTGCTCGTCTAAGTGCAAATGGATCACGACTACCTGTAGGAATCATACCAACACTAAATAGTCCCATAAGACTATCAAGTTTATTTGATAATGATACTATGCAAGAAAATGTATTTGAAGGTAATGCACTATTTTCTCCATCTGGAAGGTATTGCTCTTTTAATGATGTTGCTACTAAATCATCTCTACCTTCAACTTTTGCGTAGTAGTATCCCATAAGTCCTTGAAGGTCTGTAAACTCATAAACCATATCTGTAAGTAAATCAGCTTTACTTAACATCACTGCTTCATTTAAAAGAGTTTTTTCTTCATCCATATCAAACTGATTTGCAATTATGTTTGCTATATTTGCTTCTCTTTCACATTTGTCATACATAGAACCTAATCCATCTACAAAACTTACTTTTTTTAAGCCCTCATTTTGTAAACCATTTTTGATATCATTTTTCCAGAAAAACATACCATCTGCAAGTCTTGGTCTAAGAACCTTTTCATTTCCAGCAATAATATGTGAAAAATCTTCTGTGTAAGAGTTAGAAACAACGATAAATTTATTTGTAATTTTACCATCTTTATATACAGCAAAATATCTTTGATGCTCTTTCATAGATCCAATAATAACTTCTTCAGGAAGTGCTAAAAACTCTTCATCAAACTTTCCAAGTTGTGCTGTTGGGTACTCTGTAATAGCAACAACCTCATCGAGTAGCTCTTCATCTATTTCGATTATGATGTCATTTTCTTTTTGGATTTTTTCCATTTGTTCTAAAATAGTTTTTCTTCGTTCCTCTGGATATAATACAACACCATGCTTATCTAGTTTACAAAAATAATCACCTGCAAAATCAAAAGAAAATGGCTCATAAGAAACCATTCTATGACCAAAACTTTCTTTTTTAGACTGTACACCAAAAAGTTCACCATTGATTACATCATCACCAAGAACAATACTCAGTCCTCTAATAGGTCTAATAAAACTATCTGTTCTACTTCCCCATCTCATTGATTTTCCAAAGTTAAGTTTTGAGATAAATTCATTTACCATAGTACTTAAAAGTTCGCTTGATTTTTTACCTTCAACTGTACTTTTGTAGTATAAAAACTCTTGATTACCTTTTGTGTTTCTTTGAATTTGAGATAAATCTACTCCACATTTTTTTGCAAATCCATGAGCAGCACCTGTAGGTTCACCATCTTTATATGCTATTGCAACTGGTGCACCCCATAATTCTTGCTCCTTATCATCTTGTACAACTTTAAATTCTCTATGCCAAAAAACTAATCTTCTAGGTGTATAATAAAAATTAAACTCACACAGTAAATCATTTGATTCTAATATATCAGCCCATTTCTTTTCAATATTTGGTAACTCTTTTAAAAAAGGTATCGCTGGTAATTCTTCAACTACAATCTCTACTAATAATGGTTTAATCATCTATATTTTTTCCTCTTCTGTATTGTTTTGTTTTTCTATTTCATCTAGTTTATCTTGGTGTTTTTTTACTTGAGTTTCGTTCATTCCTCGTAAAAAAACAAACAGGAAGTATGCCATACCACCCCATACGATTACATTTATTACATCTGTCAAATTTATATCTCAACTTTATATTTATATTTTATACTTTATTTTATCTAAATTTGACTTTGGAGATGATAATAGGAAATAGTCTAATTAAAAACTTATTCTATAGTGTATCTTTAGCATTATATTCTTTGATTGAAGAGTTTACTTTTTTGATAATCGCTTTTTGAATTTCGCGGAGCCATTTTTTAGGTTCTATATACTTTCCTAAAAGATTCTTTTCTTTATTTAATTCTTCATAATTATGAATTCCATCACAAAATGCATTTTTTATCTCTGCATCTAAATTGATTTTTACTACACCTGTATTT
>JAONGR010000055.1 GCA_028375605.1 Arcobacteraceae bacterium | reverse complement strand
TTAAATTTACAAAAAAAATATCTATTAAAGATAATGGATTGCAAGAATTTATAAATCAAAATCAAGATAGAAAAGAAGATATAGATTTTTTAATCGGGGCGTAAATATTCACTGAAGTTTGTAAATGCAGCTTCAACACTTGAAATACTTTTATAGTTTGTTTTTGTAAACCTTGTTTTTTTTGTTTGCAGATCACAAATTGCAATTTTAAAACTTGATCCAATATATGGTTCAACTGTACAGATGATTTTATTTTCAAGCTGTCGGGTAAGATACACAGTACCTTGTAAAGATGTAAAAAAATATTTTGGATAACTTAGTGGTGTTATCTCTACAACAACAATAGATTTTTTATTTTCAAGAGTTTGTAGAATAATCATCGCATCATCATAATCTTCAAATTGGACACACCAATCGTCAAAATTTTTATTAAAATTTTGTAAATCCTCATCTAAAAATCCACCTGCTATTGATTGTAAAGCAAAAATAGACATAAAAAACACCTCGAAATATATAATTTTAATAGTTCATTATACCTTTAAATTTCTTATAGAATATTATCTATTTTATAAGTAAAAACTTGTAAAATGAAAGTTACTAGTTAAGGATTTTAATAATAAAATTGATTAACTTAATAAATACAGAGGAAAAGCTATGAAAATAAGAGTGTACTATGAAGATACAGATGCAGGTGGTATTGTTTATCATGCAAATTATTTAAAGTATTGTGAACGAGCTAGAAGTGAGTTCTTTTTTCAAGAGGGTTTAACACCAGTTATTGATGGTGCTCATTTTGTGGTTAGAAAGATGGATTGTGATTTTCTTAGTAGTGCATTTTTCGCGGATGAGTTAGATGTAAGTAGTTCAATTGATGTTATTAATAGAGCTTCATTTATTATGATTCAAGAGATAAGAAAAGATGATAAACTTCTATTTAAGACAAAAGTTACTCTTGTGTTGGCTAAGGATGGAAAACCTAAAAAAATTAGTGAAAATATAAAAGATATGTTACAGTCTCTTTTTGCTAAAATAGATAAATAATAAACTTTTTAAATGGACCATAAATGATTGTAAATATAACGCTTCCTGACACCTCTTATGATATAACAATAGATAAACTTAAAACATTAACAATAGATAAAAAAGTAGTAGTAGTAACAAATCCTACTATTTCTAAACTTCATCTAGAGTATTTACTTTTAAACTTAGATATCAAAGACTTAAGTGTCGTGACAATTCCGGATGGCGAACAATATAAACATATGCAGACAATTGAAGATATTCTTGAACATTGTTTTGAACACAAGCTCAACAGAAGCTCAATGTTAATTGCCTTTGGTGGTGGTGTTATTGGAGACATGACAGGATTTGCTGCTTCAATATATCAAAGAGGTATTGAGTTTATTCAAATTCCTACTACTTTGTTATCTCAAGTTGATGCTAGTGTTGGTGGTAAAACTGGAGTAAATAATAAGTTTGGTAAAAATCTTGTTGGTGCATTTCATCAGCCAAAAGCTGTTTTGATTGATCCTTCTTTTTTAACCACTTTACCTCCTAGAGAATTCTCAGCAGGTATTGCCGAAATAATTAAAATGGCAGTATGTTTTAATCAAGATTTTTTTGAATGGTTAGAAGAAAATGATTTAAGAGATGAAGAAAATATAAAAGTTGCAATACAAAAATCAGTAGAAACAAAAGCTTGGGTTGTTAGTCAAGATGAAAAAGAAAAAGGATTACGTGCTGCTTTAAACTATGGACATACTTTTGGACATGTAATAGAAAATGAAACAAATTATAATACATACTTGCATGGTGAAGCTGTAGGTATAGGAATATGTATGGCAAATGATACTTCTGTAAAGATTGGTCTTATGACTCAAGAAGAATCAACTAGAGTAAAAAAGCTACTTGAAAAGTATGATATTCCTACTTCTTATCAGATTAAAGATGTGGAAGATTTCTATGAACATTTCTTTTTAGATAAAAAAAGTTTAGATAATAAAATAAAATTTATATTAGCTGAGGGTTTGGGTGGTTGTAAAATTACTGATGAAGTCTCTAAAGAAGATATTATCTCTGTATTAAAGGTATTTTAATGAAAAATATTATTAAGTACTTATTTATTTTAACTACTTTAATAACATCTTTATATTCAGTTGATGAGACAAAAGAGAGTATAGATACAACTACAAAAATTGTAGAACTACAGGCTGAACTAAATGAGGTAAATAAAGAATTAGAAAGAAATATTTGGATCACTCGATATAATAACTATTTAACATATAGAAAAATAGAAAAAGAGTTAGTTCAAATTCGAAAAGATGCGAAAAAATATGGTAGATGGAAAGGCGAAAAGTACAAAGAACTTTCTTACCAACTTAATAATAAAATTAGAATAAAAGAGAATGAGTTAGAGTTTATTAGTGAATATAAAGATTCACCTATAGGAAAACAAATCACTCCTGCTCCTATCGGGAAAGCTCCTTCTGTTACAAATCCTTTTTCAATTATAGAGGCATTATCATATATTCAAATATTAAGTGAAAATGTTGATAACTATAATCAGACAAAAAAAGAACTTGTAAAATTAGCAGATGAAATTAATCAAAAAATTAATCTATCAAGTATCTTATTTAGTCTTACTAATGATAAAATATTTAAAGAAGAACTAGATCAGTTAGAATTAGAATTGAAGAATTTTAATATGGTAGTGGATATTGTTTCAACAACAGAAGAGGTTTATGGTAAAAAGGTACGACAAACAACAAGAGAAGTAAAGGATACTATCTCTGAAGAGGTATGGAGAACAGGTAAACTTCTAATTATCATGATAGTATTATTTCTGATCTCTTTTGGGGTTAAAATAGCAGTTAAAAAATATATTGAAGATGATGACAAGCACTACAGTTCAAATAAATTAATTAACTTTGTTTTTATTGTCGTAATTGTATTTATTTTATTATTTTCATACATTGATAATGTATCATATTTAGTAACTATTCTTGGATTTGCTTCTGCGGGTATTGCTATTGCATTAAAAGATTGGTTTATGTCTATGTTTGGATGGATGGCAATTATGACAAGTGGTGCTATTGGTGTTGGTGATAGAATCAAAGTAGTTCGTGATGGAGTTGAAGTTGTTGGTGACGTTCTAGATATTACTTTATTTAAAATTGCAGTAAGAGAAGATATAACACTTACTTCATATATGAAAAATAGAAGAACAGGTAGAGTTATTTTTATCCCAAATAACTATATTTTTACAGATATGATTGCAAACTACACTTTTGATGGACTGCGAACAGTTTGGGATGGTATAGATATCCATATTACTTTTGAATCTAATCATAAAAAAGCCGTAGAATTAGCTAAAGCTATTGTGCAAAATCATGCAAAAGGTTATACAGATTTAACGAAAAAAAGACTTCAAAAGATGAGAAAAAAGTATGTTTTAAGAAGTGCAAACCCAGAGCCCAGAATATTCGCATTTGCAGAGTCGTATAGTATTGTCATTTCATCTTGGTACTATACAAATTCTCATGCAACATTAGCTCTTAGAAGTACGATCAGTATGGAGATATTAGAGGCTTTTAAATCAGCGGATGATATTACAATAGCGTACCCAACTCAAACAATAAATGTAGCAAGAAATACACAAGTAGATGGTGAGCATTTAATACCAAATATTGATGGTACTAAAAGTTTATTTGATAGTTAAATAATAGGATAAGTGATAATATAATGATGATAAAAGAGAAAGTATTTTTTAAAACTTTTGGATGCCGTACAAATGTATTTGATACACAAGTTATGATGAATAATTTAAAAGATTTTGAGGTAACTCAATTGGAAAATGATGCAGATGTTGTAGTAATAAATTCCTGTACAGTAACAAATAGTGCAGATAGTACAGCAAGAAATTATATAAACTCATTAAAAAAATTGCCTAAAAGTCCTCGTGTAATATTTACAGGTTGTGGCGTTTGGACTAAAGGTGAAGATCTTTTTAAAGCAAAAAAAATAGATGCACTATTTGGGCATAGTGAAAAGGAAAATATTAATACTTTGTTAAAAAATGATACAAGATTTTTTAAAGCTGGAGATCTTGAACATCTTGATGATACGATTATCGATAAGATGATTGGTAAGAGTAGAGCTTTTGTTAAGATTCAAGAGGGATGTGATTTTAGATGTAGCTATTGTATTATTCCTTATGTTCGTGGAAATTCAAGAAGTTATGATGAACATAAAATTTTAGAACAAATTACAACACTAGCAATAAATGGTTTTGGTGAATTTATACTAACGGGAATTAATGTAGGCTCTTACGGAAAAGCGCAAGGTGTAAAAAATAAAAAAGATAAATTAGTACAACTCATTAAAAAAATATCTCTTATCCGAGGAGTTAGAAGAATTCGTTTAGGAAGTGTAGAACCAGTTCAAATAACTGATGAATTTAAAGAAATTTTAGATGAGCCTTGGATGGGTAAACACATGCACATTGCTTTACAACATACAAACAAAGAGATGTTAAAAACAATGAATAGAAGAAATAAGGTTGAAAGTGATTTAAAACTTTTTGAATTATTATCTTCTAAGGGATATGCTTTGGGAACTGATTTTATAGTAGGGCATCCAGGTGAGACTGATGAATTATGGAAAGATGCAATGCAAAATATTGATAGATTTCCATTGACACATGTACATAGTTTTACATACTCTCCACGAGATGGAACTCCAAGTGCTAAAATGGGACCATTAATAAATGGAAATGTAGCTAAAGCGAGACTAAGAGAATTAGAAAATAAAATACAACAAAAAAATATGGACTTTAGAAAACTAAAACAACCTTTAGAAGTGTTAATCGAATCATATAAAGATGGTATATATACAGGATATGATCAGTTTTTTAATACAGTTGAAGTGAGTAGTGAAGTTGATTTGGTTGGAGATTGGATTAATGTAAATAACTATGAAATAATAGGGAATAAAAATGTTTCCAAATTTTAAAAAAAATAATACAAATAAAGAGAATAAAGATACTCGTTCAAATATAGATAAAAATTTAAAAATGATGAGTATTTCAGCTATTGTACTTATTGTTTTATTTTTATATACAATAACAAAATCCGATAATATTATCCATGGAAATAGTTATTATGTCGGAGTGGGATTTTTATTTGTATTACTTATATTGACATTTGCATTACAAAAATACAAAGACAAAATAAGAGCAATAATACCAAAAACTAAATTTAGTGATGAATTATCAAGTGTACAAGAAAATAATACTAATGAGCCTCGTTTAGCTAAAGAAAAAGAATCTGAAGGTACTATTACTCCAACTACTTCAAGTATTACATTTAAAGATGTTGCGGGGATTACTGAAATTAAAGAAGAATTAGAAGAAGTAGTGGACTTTTTAAATAACCCTAAAAAATATCAAAAATATGGTGTCTCATTACCTCGAGGAGTACTACTTGTAGGTCCTCCTGGTGTGGGAAAAACTCTTATAGCTAAAGCAGTAGCCGGTGAAGCAGAAGTTCCATTTTTTTATCAAAGTGGTGCTAGTTTTGTACATATATATGTTGGAATGGGTGCTAAAAGAGTAAGAGAACTTTTTGCGGTTGCAAAATTAAATGCTCCTTCTATTATCTTTATTGATGAAATTGATGCTGTTGGAAAAGCACGAGGAATAGGTAGTAATGATGAGAGAGAATCTACATTAAATGAACTTCTTACGCAAATGGATGGATTTGATAGTTCAAGTGGAGTAATGGTCGTAGCAGCAACGAATAAAATAGAAGTATTAGATGAAGCACTTTTAAGAGCTGGTAGATTTGACAGAAGAGTTTTTTTAACATTACCAACTAAAACAGATAGAATTGATATTTTGAATCTTTATTTAAAAAATAAATCGTTTAACTTAGATATCGAAAAACTTGCAAATGAAACAAGTGGATTTAGTAGTTCT
>JAONGR010000054.1 GCA_028375605.1 Arcobacteraceae bacterium | reverse complement strand
CTGGTATAGCTATACTTGATAATAATAAAATTGAAGTATATAAAGCTCTTGGTAAAATAATAAATCTTGAAGAAAAAGTTTCACACAACGAATGTGTATTAAATCAAGATAATTTATCAATAGGTATTGGTCATACAAGATGGGCAACACATGGTAAACCAACAGAGTTAAATGCTCATCCTCACTTAGGTGAATACTCTTATGTTGTTCACAATGGTATCATTGAAAACTACAAAGAACTTAAAGATGAGTTACTAGAGGCTGGGCATAAATTTGTTTCTCAAACAGACACAGAAGTTATAGTACATCTTTTTGAATACTATTTTAATATCTCAAATAATGCAGATGAATCATTTAATAAAACTGTGAAAAGGTTAGAAGGTGCATATTCTATTCTTCTTATAACAAAATCAGAACCTAATAAAATCTTTTTTATGAAGCATGGTTCACCTATGGCAATAGCTAAAAATGAAACTGAAGATGGTACCGAAATTTATTTTGCTTCATCAGATGCACCACTTATTGGACATGCTAAAGATGTAGTTTATTTAGAAGATGGTGTAAGTGGAGTTGCTACAAATTGTTCTTTAACATTTAGTGAAGATGTAAAGTGGTCAACTCTTTCTACATCAAAACAATATGCTCAAAAAGATGGATATAGATTTTTTATGGAAAAAGAGATATATGAGCAAAGTGATGTTGTTATAGATAGTATGTTAGGTCGTATAGCGGATGATAGTATAGTATTTGATGAGGTTGATTCAAGTATCATTGAAGGTATCAATGAGATTAAAATATGTGCTTGTGGTACATCATATCATGCAGGATTAACTGCTAGTTATCTATTTGAAAGACTTACAAAAATAAGATGTAGTGTAGAGATTGCAAGTGAATTTAGATACAAGGAACCACTACTTAAAGATGATACTCTATTTATTGTTATTTCTCAAAGTGGAGAAACTGCAGATACTTTAGAAGCTTTAAAAATGGCTAAAAATGCAGGACTTAAATCTATTGCTGTTTGTAATGTTGATAATTCATCTATGACAAGAGTTGCAGATGCAACTATCCTTACACGTGCTGGAATTGAAAAAGGTGTTGCTTCAACAAAAGCATTTTCAACACAAACTGTAGTTTTATGGATGATGGCTTTATATTTTGCAAAAGCAAACAATGAAATATCTCAAGATGATTTAAATGAACAAATAAGAGTATTAATAGAAGTTCCTAAAAGTTTAATAGTAGAAGATAAGGTTCATGAAAAAGCAAAACGTCTTTCAAAGAGATATTTACATGGACATGGATTCTTTTTTATTGGGCGTGATGTATTTTTTCCATTAGCCTTGGAAGGTGCTTTAAAACTAAAGGAGATAAGTTATCTTCATGCGGAAGGTTATCCTGCAGGTGAAATGAAACATGGACCAATAGCTTTAGCTGACCCTGAGTTATTTACAATTGCCCTTATGCCACAGCATTTACACTATGAAAAGATTAAATCAAATGTAGAAGAGTTAAGTGCAAGAGATAGTACAATATGTGCTATTTCACCACTTGATTTTGAACTCTCTGATGATTTTGTAAAAACTAAACCAAGAGATCATTATATGCTAGAGTTTTTTGAGATGTTAATCGTATTACAAGTACTATCAATGGAAATAAGTGTAAGACTTGGTAATGATGTAGATATGCCAAGAAACCTTGCAAAATCTGTTACAGTAGAATAAATATTAGATTCTAAAACTTAAAGAATAGAAGTACTATCCTTTCTAAAAGAAAAGACATAGTACATTTTCGATACAATTCAAAACTTTTTACAGAAATGTAGCTAGTTCATACTTTATTAAAAATTTTTACTTTTCAAAATCTTATACAGATTATAGGAAAACAAAAATGGACAACAAAAGAATGGAAAACGATACGAAGTGAAGTTTCGTTTAGCAATGCTAAACAAAATATTCTCTTAGTTGGAAAACAAAAGAATGGAAAACAAAAATGGAAAACAAGAAACAACATTATTTATTTACAAGCGAAGTAGTTAGTCCAGGACATCCTGACAAATGTGCAGATATTATTGCAGATAGTATAGTTGATAAACTTATTATTGGTGATTCTGCTAGTAGAGTTGCAAGTGAAGTATTTGTAGCTGGAAAACATGTAGTAATTGGTGGAGAAGTTAAGAGTAACACAGAAGTTACTAATGACGAATATAAAAAAATTGCAGTAGATGCACTAGAAAAAATTGGATACTTTGATAATGCTAGTTTTACAGATGAAGAGTGTTTAAAACCTCAAAATGTAGATGTTCAAGTATTATTAAATAGACAATCTCCAGATATCAGCCAAGGTGTTGATCAAGAAGATGGTGAAACAGGTGCTGGAGATCAAGGTATCATGTTTGGTTATGCAGATAATGAAACTGAACATTTTATGCCAAGTGCTATAACATACGCTAGAATGTTAATGCAAAAAGTTTATGACTATGCCTTAGCGAATCCAAGTGAACTAGGTGTTGATATTAAAACACAAGTTACAGTAAATTATGGTTGTAAAGCAAACTTTGAAACAAGTAATCCTCAAAATATAGATACTATTGTTGTATCTGCACCTTGTGTTGCAAGTATGAACATAGAAACAGTAAGAACTTTAATCCAAAAACTTATAGATGAAACAGGTTTACCTGCTGATATGTACAATAAAGAAACTTGTACAATTCATATTAATCCAACTGGAAAATATGTATCACATTCAAGTTTACACGATAGTGGATTAACTGGTAGAAAACTTATTGTTGATAGTTTTGGTGGGTATTCTCCTATTGGTGGAGGAGCTCAGTCTTCAAAAGATTATACTAAAGTTGATAGAAGTGGATTATATGCTGCTAGATATATAGCAAAACATATTGTTGCTGCAGGACTTGCTACTAAAGCAGTAGTTCAAATTTCTTATGCAATTGGTGTTGCAAAACCAACATCAGTTGCAGTTGATACTTATGGTACATATACATCTTTAAACGATGATGCTTTATCTACATTTGTTGAAGAAAATTTTGCACTTACTCCAAACTGGATTACAAAAAAATTCAATCTTGATAAACCAAGTGCTGATACATTTTTATATGCAGATGTAGCTGCACGTGGACAAGTAGGTCAACCTGATTACCCATGGGAAAAGCTTGATGAACTTGATAAATTTCAAGAATTAAGATAAAATGCTAAACTATTATTAAGAAGGAAGAATTATGGATTTAAATATAGACTTAAAAGGTTTTTTTAAAAGAATCAAAAATGAAGTTTTAGAAAAGCAAAAGAATGACCCAATAGAAAATGAAAGTCATTGGATTAAATGTCCATCTTGTGAAGCTTTAATGTTTTTTAAAGAAGTTGAAAATTTAAACCATGTTTGTCCAAAATGTAATCACCATATGAGAATAGGTGCTAAAAAAAGAATCGCATTATTGGCTGATGAAGATTCATTTATAGAGTATGATAGTGATTTACATCCTACTGATCCATTACAATTTGTTGATAGTAAATCTTATCAAAAAAGATTAGAAGAAGCTTTACATAAAACAGGTAAAACATCTTCTATTGTAAGTGGTTCGTGTACCATCGATGGTGTGCCAGTAGAACTTGTGGTATTTGACTTTTCATTCATGGGTGGTTCTTTAGGATCAGTTGAAGGTGAAAAGATTGTTAGAGCTTGTAATCGTGCTTTAGAAAAAAACCATGGTGTTATTATTATTAGTGCATCAGGCGGTGCTCGTATGCAAGAATCTACATTTGCTTTAATGCAAATGGCTAAAACGAGTGCAGCATTAAAAAAACTTGATAATGCTGGTTTACCTTTCATCTCTATTTTAACTGATCCAACATTTGGTGGAGTAAGTGCATCTTTTGCTTTCTTGGGAGATATTATTATGGCTGAGCCAGGTGCCTTAATCGGTTTTGCAGGAGCTAGAGTTATTAAACAAACAATTGGTAAAGATTTACCAGATGGTTTCCAAAAAGCTGAATTTTTACTTGACCACGGTAGTATTGATATGGTAGTTGAGAGAAATACTATGAAAAAAACACTACATGATTTATTAAAACTATTTAGTAAAGATGTTGCCTAAACAAATATACGCTTTGTGTGATTATCAAACTTTACAAAAGTTTGATGTATCACTCGAAAAATTCTTACAAATATGTTCCTCTCATAATACTGTTTATATTCAATACCGAGATAAAATAAACTCGTTAGAGATTCAAAAACAAAATATCCAATTTTTAAAACAAAATACAAATATACCAATTATTATAAATGATAAAGTAGAACTTTTGAAGTTTGCGGATGGCATTCATTTAGGACAAGAGGATATTGAATCAGTTATTGGAAATAGTAAAGTTACTTCTCTAAAAGTTATTAGAAAAAAGTATCCAAATAAAATTATAGGTTTGTCTACACATAATGAGCTAGAAATTTTAGAAGCTAATAAATTAGATTTAGATTATATTGGGCTTGGGGCATATCGAGCTACAAATACAAAAGATGTACCTAATGTATTAGGTGATAATATAAGCTATTTAGCACAAATGTCTATACATCCTGTTGGAGCAATAGGTGGAGTGAAAATAGAAGATGACATTGAGCATGTGAGTTACAATGTTATTGCCAGTGGACTATTAAGTTAATATACAATTTCATATTTTGAAACAATATTTGAAATACTATTTCCTAAATTTAAAAGTTCTTTAAAATCTAATCTAGAGGAATTTCCTGATATCCCTAAGGCTCCTATTAAAATGTTTTCATGATTAAATAAAGGAACAGCAACGCAACACATTTTATCTTGGTACTCTTTATTATCAATAGAAAATCCTCTTTGTCTAATATCGATTATTTCTTCTTTAAGTTTTTCTAGGCTATCAATTGTATTATTGGTGTATTGATCAAATTTTAAATTTTGCAAATTATAGTTACCGAATGCCAAAATAGATTTTCCTAAAGCACTTGCGTAGAGATTGGTTTGTATCCCAATGCTATTTCTATTTTTTATTTCTCTATTTGATAGATTTGATTGATTAATATACAAAACTTTATAATCATCAAAAATACCTAAGTAAGAGCATTCATTTGTTATTTGAGATATCTCATCAAGTAAAAATTTTGTTTTTTTGATAAGTAGTTCTATTTTTGTATCTTGATTTGTTTTGATCCAAATGTCATTATGAATAATTTCATTTGAATTATCTAAATAACTTATAAACCCTTCGTAAAGAAGAGTTTTGAGTATTCTAGCCATACTACTTTTATCAATGGCTAGTTTTTCACAGAGAACAACTGCTTTAATAGGTTTTGCATAGTTAACAATATATCTATAAACTTTTAAACCTTTTGATAAAGATTTTATTTGTTCTTGCATAAAAACTACTTTTTATTTTATTATATCTTATTATTTTAACATATCATGAAATTTAGCTAGCCATTCAGGATGTGCAGGCCATGCAGCAGCAGTAACAAGGTTACCATCAACTATAGCACTCTCAAAACCTATATCTTTCCATGTTCCCCCATTCATATTTACATCAGGTGCACAAGCTGGATAAGCTGAACAAGTTTTACCTTTAACAATGTTTGCAGCTACTAGTACTTGAATACCATGACATACAGAAGCAATAGGTTTTTCTTTATTATTAAAATCGTTTACTATATCTAATACTCTTTGATTTAATCTAATGTATTCAGGTGCTCGACCACCTGGAATAAGTAATCCGTCATATGATGTTTCATCAATATCATCAAATGTAGCATTTAAAGTAAAATTATGACCAGGTTTCTCTGTATATGTTTGGTCTCCCTCAAAATCATGGATAGCAGTTTTTATTTGATCATCTACTTTTTTATCTGGACATACAACATCTACATCATAACCTAACATTTTTAAACATTGAAATGGCACCATTAGTTCGTAATCTTCTACAAAATCACCTGCAATTATAAGAATTCTTTTAGACATATTTTTCCTTTTTTTATTGATATAGAAATAGTATTTAAATCGTGATTAATGCAAAAACAAATTTCTAAGTTAATTAATTTATTTCTCGTATAGTGAGAATTAATAATAGAACAATTTTCTTTAGATACAATTCTCAAAATAATGACACTAGGACTTGAACAATGAAACAAAACAGCATCATGTTAAATATTA
>JAONGR010000053.1 GCA_028375605.1 Arcobacteraceae bacterium | reverse complement strand
AAATAAAGAACTTAAAATAATTTTTTTCATACTATAATCTCACTGGAATATTATTTGAAGCTAAATATCTCTTTAGATCCATGATATCAATTTCTCTAAAATGAAAAATTGATGCAGCTAATGCAGCTTCTGCTCCACACAGAAAAGCATCTTTCATATGGTCCATTGTTCCAGCTCCACCTGAAGCAATAACAGGAATATCAACTAGCTTAGATATTTGTCCTGTAATATTAGTTTCAAAACCAGCCTTAGTTCCATCTGCATCCATAGAAGTAAGTAGTATTTCACCAGCTCCTCTATCGTAAACTTCTTTTGCCCACTGTAATGCATCAAGCCCTGTATCTTCTCTACCACCTTTTACGAAAACATGATATGAACCATCTTCTACTCTCTTCACATCAATTGCTACAACAATACATTGTCTACCGAATCTTTTTGCAGCTTGATTTATAAAGTCTGGATTTGTAACTGCACTTGAATTAATACTTACCTTATCACATCCTACATTTAATAAATTATAAATATCATCTAACTTTCTTATACCTCCACCAACAGTAAGAGGGATAAAAACTTCTTGTGCTACTTTTTTAACGACATCTACAATCGTGTCACGTCCTTCATGAGAAGCCCCAATATCTAAAAATGTAATTTCATCAGCACCTTCAATATTATATCTTTTAGCAACTTCTACAGGATCACCCGCATCTCTTAGTCCTACAAAGTTAACACCTTTTACAACTCTTCCATTATCTACATCTAAGCAAGGTATTATTCTTTTTGCAAAATAGCTCATTAATTATCCTATTATTATATATTCTTAATTATATCCAATGAAATATAAACATCTAGTATTTTAACAAAAATATACCTATTGTTCCATGTGGAACATTCTTAGATTAAATTTCTTATCTATTTATAAGTAATATTTTGATAGACTCTAATCCAATATGACAAATATAAAAGCAAAAAAGAGATTTGGACAAAATTTCTTAAAAGACGACAACGTACTAATAGAGATCATCCAATCGATGCCCCAAAATGATAACCACTTGGTGGAAATAGGGCCTGGCTTAGGTGATTTGACAAAGAAACTTGTCAAGTGCAAAGATGTAACAGCCTACGAGGTAGATAGAGATTTATACTCTATATTGCAAAAAGAGTTTCAAAAAGAATTAGATTCCAATAAATTAAACATCATTTTAGGTGATGTTTTAGAAAAATGGAATCAAAATAATTCACTATATAATAGTAAATATGACATGATTGCAAATTTACCGTATTATATAGCAACAAATATTATTTTGAATGCATATGATGATGAGAATTGTGAGCACATCATTGTTATGGTTCAAAAAGAAGTTGCAGATAAATTTACTGCATCATGTGGAGATAAAGAATATTCTTCACTAGGTGTAATAACACAATTAGTTTCAAAAGAGGCAAAAACTCTTATGGTTGTTCCTCCTGAAAGTTTTAGTCCACCACCAAAAGTGGATTCTGCTGTTATCTATATCAAAAAAGATTTAGATAAGTCAGTAAGTATTGGATTTAAAAAATTTCTAAGAGGTTGTTTTGTTCAACCTAGGAAAAAATTAATTAAAAATTTATCTGGATTTTATAATAAAAAACTCTTGATTGATACATTTATTGAATTAAATATATCAGACAATGCAAGACCTCATGAAGTTGACGCATCTTTGTACAGCCATATTTATACAAAGGTAACGAATAATGGAAGAGAACAAAACGCAACCTGCTAAACCACAAGCAGAGAATGTTGAAAACAAAGCTAAAGTAGTAAATTCAAATAAACCTGAAAATACAAATCCAAACCAAAATCAACACCCAAATCAAAAAGGGAAAACGGTTCCTCAAAAAAGAAAACCACCAGTAAGTGGTAATGGATGGACAAATGACCTTAAAAAAGCATTTGATACAAATGAAAGAATTCAAAAAGAAAGACTAAATCCACATAATAAATTAAATCTTAAATCAGAAGCTAGTTTCAAAGTAACTCCACTTGGTGGATTAGGTGAAATTGGTGGAAATATGATGGTTATTGAGACTGATACTAGTGCAATCATCATTGATGTAGGTATGTCGTTTCCTGATGATTCAATGCATGGTGTTGATATCTTAATTCCAGATTTTACTTATGTAAGACAAATTAGAAGTAAAATTACTGCTATTTGTATTACACATTCACATGAAGATCATATTGGTGCAATGCCATATATCTTTAAAGAATTACAAGTTCCTATTTATGGTACATCATTACCATTAGAATCAATTGGTTCTAAATTTGATGAACATAAAATGAAACAACACAGAAGTTATTTCAGAGCAGTACAAAAAAGAAAACCAATTAAAATAGGTGACTTTGAAGTTGAGTGGATGCATATGACTCACTCAATTATTGACTGTTCATCATTAGCTATAACAACTGAAGCTGGAACTATTATTCATACTGGAGATTTCAAAATAGATCATACACCATATGATGCATATCCAGCTGATTTACATAGATTAGCTTACTATGGAGAAAAAGGGATACTAGCACTTTTAAGTGATAGTACTAATTCTCATACACCAGGTTTTACAAAAAGTGAAAAAACTGTAGGACCTACATTTGATAGAATTTTTGCAAATGCAAAAGGTAGAATTTTAATGTCAACATTCTCTTCCAACTTACATAGAGTTGCACAAGCAATTGAAAGAGGAATAGCATCTGGTAGAAAAGTATGTGTTATTGGTAGAAGTATGGAGAAGAATCTTGATATTGCTTTAACTTTAGGATATATAAAATTTGGTAAAGAACATTTTATTGATGCGCATTCAGTAAATAAATTTCTTGATAAAGAAGTTCTAATTGTAACTACAGGATCACAAGGTGAGCCAATGTCTGCTTTATTTAGAATGTCTATACATGAGCATAGACATATTAAAATTAAACCAGAAGATACAATAGTATTATCATCAAAAGCTATTCCAGGTAATGAAGCAAGTGTATCAGAAGTAATAAATCAAATTCAAAAAGCTGGTGCATCTGTTGCATATCAAAATTATTCTGATATTCACGTTTCTGGTCATGCTGCACAAGAAGAACAAAAACTTATGCTAAGACTTTGTAAACCTAAATTCTTCATACCTATTCATGGTGAGTATAACCACGTTATGAGACATATTCAAACAGGTATTGACTGTGGTGTATTAGAGAGAAATACTTATATTTTAAGTGATGGTGAGCAAATTGAAATTGCACCAAAATTTGTAAAAAAAGTGAAAACGGTAAAAACAGGTAAAACATATATTGACAACCAAAGAAATAGAAAAATTGGTGAAGATGTAGTTATTGATAGACAAACTATGGCTAATGAAGGTGTGATTATGATTGTTGCACAAATTTCAGAGAATGAAAGAAAAGTGGAAGGAACACCAAGAGTGAGTTCTTTTGGTATGGTTGATTCAAAACAAGAAAAACATTTTGCAAAAGAGATTGAAGATATTTTAGAAAACTTTTTAGATCATATCAAAGAAGGTATTTTACAAAATACTAGAGCTGTAGAAGAAGAGTTAAGAAAAGTAGTAAGAAAACACTGTATTAGAAAATATAGAAAGTACCCAATGATTGTACCAACTATATTTGTTCAATAATCTAAACAGATAGTTCCACATGGAACAAATAAAAAAGGAGTGAAGTTATTCACTCCTTTTTTTATGTAAAAAATAAACAATAACACTAAAATTTGGATATAATCCAAACAATTAAACATAAGGAAATAATCATGGGAAATAATGACAATAGAAACGAAGAAGAGGGTAAAACAAGATTAAATAAGTTTATCTCACATAACAGTAGATTTAGCCGACGTGAAGCTGATGAATTAATCAAAGCAGGTAAAGTATCAATAGATGGTAAAGTAATTGGTGATTTGAGCACTAAAGTAGGCTTTAAAACTATTGTAAAAGTAAATGGTCGTACTGTAAAAGTTGACTTTACAAGAGCATCAACAGTTATTGTATATAACAAACTTAAAGGTGAAATAGTATCAAAAAATGATCCTCAAGGAAGAAAAATTATATATGATACAATTGGTAAAAAATTTAGTCACTTTATACCTATTGGTAGATTAGATTATGCAAGTGAAGGGGTATTACTCATGACGGATGATCCAAAAATTGCTACTGCAATTATGACATCTGATTTAGAAAGAGTTTATAAACTTAAAATAGAAGGTGAAGTTACAAAAGCAATGATAAGTGCTATGGATAATGGTATTACACTTGATGATGCAACAGCTGGTGCGTGGGATAATACAAAAACAATTAATATGGAATTTAAACCATTTTTAGGGTATCAAGTACAAACAAGTTCTGCTAAATATTCTAAACTAAAAGTTGCCATTTCAGAAGGTAAAAATAGAGAATTAAGACGGTTTTTTGCACATTTTGGATCAAAAGTAGTTGATCTTAAAAGAGTAAGTTTTGGAGGAATAAATCTAAATAATTTACCATCAGGAAAAGTAAGATACCTTGAAAGTAAAGAATATGAAGACTTAAGATCTTTTATGAAAGATCAAAATAAACAAAATAGAAAGAAAACTAGCGAAAATCTTTACGATGACGAGTACTAACCTAGCAAATCTTTTACGACCAACAACTCTTGAAGAGTTTATCGGTCAATCACACATAATATCACCAAATAAAGCGCTTCATAAACTAATCATAAAAAAAGAGATTCCTCACTTATTTTTCTATGGACCACCAGGAACTGGTAAAACAACTCTCGCCAAAATAATAGCTAAAAATAGTGGTTATGATTTTTATAATATGAATGCTACAAGTTTAAAAATAGAACAATTACGTGAAATATTTAAACGTTATGATGGAGCACTTATAAAACCACTAATATTTATAGATGAAGTGCATAGGCTAAGTAAAACACAACAAGAAGTTCTTTTACCAATAATGGAAAACTATGAAGCCATAATTATAGGAGCAAGTACAGAAAATCCATTTTTTTCATTAACAAATGGAATTCGATCAAGAAGTTTTATATATGAATTTAAAACGTTATCATATGATGAACTAGAATTATTATTAAATAAAGCAGTAAAAACACTTGATATCACTATAGATAAAGAAGCTACTGATTACCTTATAGTAAGTAGTAGTGGAGATGGTAGAGCTTTATTAAATCTACTTGATTTTTCATCAAAACTAGATTCAAATATTACATTAAATATTTTAAAAGAATTACGAATGAATAGTATGGGTGATGGGGTAAGTTCTTCCCAAAGTCATTATGATATAACAAGTGCAATGATTAAATCTCTTCGAGGTAGTGATATTGATGCAGCACTATATTATCTCTCACGTTTAATTGATGGAGGAGAAAGTGTAGATTTTATATCTAGACGTCTCGTGATCTTTGCTAGTGAAGATATAGGAAATGCAAATCCACATGCTTTAAATTTAGCGAATAGTACAATGCAAAGCTGTAATAAAATAGGCTTTCCTGAATCAAGAATTATTCTAGGGCAATGTGTAGTATATTTAGCATCATGTCCTAAATCAAATAGCGCATACAATGCTATTAACAGTGCTTTATCTTATGTAGCAAATGAAGAAGTACTTGATATTCCCATTCATTTAAAAGACGCACATGTTGGATATAAATATCCGCATGACTTTGGTGGGTACGTAAAACAACAATATTTACAAAAAGAAATTACTTTTTACGAAAGTAAAAAAATTGGATATGAAAAAACCTTAGATGATTGGATATCTAAAATTAAGATATGATATAATTACAAATAAAACTAGGAGAAAAGATGCAACACCTTATTACAACTGAAGATTTCTCAAATGAAGAGATTATAAAACTTTTTGACGATGCAAAACTATTTATAGATTTAAAATCTAATAACCTTTTAAAAGGTAAAATTATAGTAACTTTATTTTTTGAAAATTCAACAAGAACAAGAAGTAGTTTTGAAATAGCTGCCAAAAGATTAGGTGCAGATGTTGTAAATTTAGAAGTGCAAACAAGTTCAACTAAAAAAGGTGAAACAGTAGAAGATACTATTGCAAATTTAGATGCGATGAAACCTGATGCAATTATTATTAGACATAGTGATAGTGGATTACCCGCTAGTTTAGTAAAACATGTAAGCTGTCCTATTTTAAATGCAGGTGATGGAAAAAATGCCCATCCTACTCAAGCATTATTGGATTTATATACTATTATG
>JAONGR010000052.1 GCA_028375605.1 Arcobacteraceae bacterium | reverse complement strand
ATATGACAAGAAAATATACAGCATCTGCAGTACGTGCAAAAATAGAAGCTAAGAAAGCAAGACTTAAAAAGGTTTTAAAAAAAGCAAAAAATAATTTAAGTAATAAAAAGGATACACCAATAAAAGAAAAAAGAAATATTGGGTTTAATGTTCCTGAAGCAGAAGAAAAAGAAGAAAAGTCATTCTTAAAAGGTAATATGTAATTAACATGAGATTACCAGCAGAATGGGAGAAACAAGAATTTGTACAACTTGTATTTCCTCATGTAGAAACAGACTGGAATGATTACTTAGATGAAGCAATTGGTACTTTTTTGAATATTGCAAAAGTAATACAACAATATCAAAAATGTTTAATTGTCGCTAAAGATATCTCTATTATTAAGCCTCTATTTATAAACAAAAAAAATCTTATTTTTATAGAAATAGACAGTAATGATACTTGGAGTAGAGATTTTGGAGGTATAACTGTTGAAAATTATAATAGTTTAACAGTTTTAGATTTCAAATTTAATGCTTGGGGTGAAAAATTTTCTTACAATTTAGACGATAAAATTACTAAAGAGTTAAGATTAAAAGATTTATTATCATCTTATAAATATAAATCAATCCCTTTTATTTTAGAAGGTGGTGCTATTGAGAGTAATGGTACTGGAGTTATATTAACAACTTCAAAATGCATGATGGAAAAAAATAGAAATCCTCATTTATCTAAAAAACAAATTGAATCAAAACTTATAGAATATTTTGGTGCGAAAAAAGTGTTATGGTTAGATAGTGGATATTTAGAAGGTGATGATACAGATAGTCATATCGATACACTTGCAAGGTTTGTAAGTGTTGATACAATTGTGTATCAAAGTTGTGACGATGAAAATGATATGCATTATGTAGAACTTCAAAAAATGCAAAATGAACTTTCAAACTTTACACAATTAAATGGCAATAAATTTAAGTTGATTAAATTACCATGGATAGAAGCTAAATATGATGATAAAGATCGATTACCTGCGACATATGCAAATTTTTTAATAATTAATGGAGCGCTTTTAGTTCCTACTTATAATGATAAAAATGATAAAAAGGCTTTAGAAATATTTCAAAATCTTTTTCCTAAAAGAGATGTTCTAGGGATTGATTGTCAAACACTTATACGACAACATGGAAGTTTACATTGTGTAACGATGCAATATCCTTCTTTAATTAAAGAATAATCACTTAAATATCTAAGTTAATTATGTTAAAATTCATTTTATGAAAACTGCACTAATACAACAAAAATATTATAATTCAAAAAGTGAAACAATTAAACAAACTGTTTTGAAAATTGAAGAAGCGTCCAAAAGTGATGTAGAACTTATTGTTTTACAAGAGTTACACCAAACACACTACTTTTGTCAAAATGAAAATGTTGATGTGTTTGATTTAGCAAATTCATGGGAGGATGATATCTTATTTTGGGCTGATATTGCTAAAAAAAATAAGATTGTTTTGGTTACATCTTTATTTGAAAAAAGAGCAGCTGGACTTTATCATAATACTGCCGTTGTATTTGAAAAAGACGGGAGTATTGCTGGGAAATATAGAAAAATGCATATTCCTGATGATCCTGGATTTTATGAAAAGTTTTATTTTACACCTGGAGATATTGGATTTGAACCAATCCAAACAAGTGTTGGAAAGTTGGGGGTTCTTATTTGCTGGGATCAATGGTATCCTGAAGCTGCACGACTGATGGCTTTAAAAGGTGCTGAAATATTAATTTATCCAACAGCAATTGGCTGGTTTGAATCAGATACTGAAGATGAAAAACAAAGACAATTAGATGCATGGATTGCAGTACAAAGAGGTCATGCTGTAGCAAATGGGATACCTGTTTTAACAGTAAATAGAGTAGGTTTTGAAAAAGATGATTCAGGTGTTTTATCAGGTACTCAGTTTTGGGGTAACTCATTTGTTTTTGGTGCACAAGGTGAATATTTAGCACATGCAAATCATCAAAATGAGGAAATTTTATATTCTGAAATTGACTTAAATCAAAGTGAAAATGTACGTAGATGGTGGCCATTTTTACGAGATAGAAGAATAGAATGTTATAATGGCATTACTAAACGATATATAGATTAAATTAAAAGAAGGAAAGTATATGAAATTTACAGGAACAAATGTATTAATAACTGGTGCTAGCAAAGGGATTGGGGCTGAAATAGCTAAAGAGTTAGCAAATTATGGTTTAAAAGTTTGGATTAATTATAGAAGTAAACCTGAAATAGCAGATGCACTTAAAGTTGAAATTGAAAATGCTGGTGGTATGGCTGCTGTTATTAAAGGTGATGTTTCTATTGAAGGTGATTGGTCAAATATTATTAAAACAATAGTTGAAGCTGATGGTGCTATTTCTTATGTTGTTAACAATGCTGGTATAACTAAAGATAAATTAGCAATAAGAATGAGTGTTGATGATTTTGATGATGTAATAAATGCAAATTTAAAATCTACATTTATAGGGTGTAGAGATTCACTTAAAGCTATGAGTAAAAAAAGATTTGGATCAGTGGTAAATATTTCATCAATTGTTGGTGAAATGGGAAATCCAGGACAAACTAACTACTCTGCATCTAAAGGTGGTGTTAATAGTATGACTAAGTCTTTTGCAAAAGAGGGTGCTGCTAGAGGTATTAGATTTAATAGTGTAACTCCAGGCTTTATTAGAACAGATATGACTGATGAACTAAAAGATGAAGTAAAAGAAGAATATACAAAAAATATTCCATTAAAACGATTTGGTGAAGCAAAAGATGTAGCAGATGCAGTTGCCTTTTTATTAAGTGATCATTCTGCATATATTACAGGTGAAGTACTAAAAGTTAATGGCGGACTATACGTATAAATATTTAAAAAGAGTGCTTTTAATGTAAGTATGATATAATTACGTGAATTTTAATTAAAAAGGAAGAATAATGTTAGAAAAAGTAAAAGCAGTTGTTGTTGAACAACTAGATTGTAATCCAGAAGAAGTAAAAGAAGATTCAAAGTTTATTGAAGATTTAGGTGCAGATTCACTAGATGTAGTTGAGTTAGTAATGGCTTTAGAAGAAGAATTTGATATTGAAATTCCTGATGAAGATGCTGAAGGTATTTTAACTGTTGCAGATGCATTGAAATATATCGAAGATAATAAGTAATATTCTAAATTTTACAGATAAGATTTTTATCTTGTCTGTATCTGCAAAAGTAATTTAAATAAAGTTAAAATTGTTTAATTTTATTTAAATTATAAATTATAAATTACAAATAATGGAGATATAAGATATGCAAAGAGTTGTAGTAACTGGTATAGGTATGATAAATTCACTTGGGTCTAATGTAGAAAATTCGTTTAAAGCTATTGTTGGTGGTCAAACAGGTATTGATACAATAACACTTTTTGATGCATCAAATTTTAGTGCACAAATTGCTGGTGAAGTAAAAGATTTTGACCCAACAGCTATAATGGGTAGAAAAGAATCAAAAAAAGCAGATAGATTTATCCAATTAGGTATACATGCAGCACAAGAAGCGATGGAAGATTCTGGATTAGTAACAGATAACGTTGTAGGTGAAGATATTGCTGAGTCATTTGGAATTGTTGCAGCATCAGGTATTGGTGGATTAACAAATATTGAGAAAAATTCTTTAGTGTGTGGTAATAGAGGACCTAGTAAAATATCTCCATTTTTTATTCCATCTTCTTTAGTAAATATGCTTGGTGGATTTATTACAATTCAACATAATTTAAAAGGACCAAATATTTCTGCAGTTACTGCATGTGCAGCTGGAACACATGCAATTGCTGATGCTTATAAAACTATAGCACTTGGTGGAGCTGATAAAATGTTAGTAGTAGGTGCTGAATCAGCTGTATGTGGAGCGGGAGTTGGTGGATTTGCATCGATGAAAGCATTAAGTACAAGAAATGATGACCCTAAAACTGCTTCAAGACCATTTGATAAAAATAGAGATGGTTTTGTTATGGGTGAGGGTGCTGGTGCTTTAGTACTTGAAACATTGGAGTCAGCAGAAGCTAGAGGAGCTAAAATTTATGCAGAAGTTATAGGTTTTGGCGAGAGTGGTGATGCAAATCATATTACAACACCTACTATGGATGGTCCATTAAGAGCTATGAAAGCTGCTTATAATATGGCTAAGAAAAATAATGGTGGAGAATTACATATTGACTATGTTAACGCTCATGGAACATCTACACCCGTTAATGATAAAAATGAAACCGCAGCTTTAAAAGCATTATTTGAAGGTAATCAAGAATGTCCTCCTGTAACATCTACAAAAGGTCAAATTGGACATTGTTTAGGAGCTGCTGGAGCATTAGAAGCTATTATTGCTATTAAAGCAATGGATGAAGGAATCATTCCTCCAACTATTAACCAAATTGAATCAGATGAAAATTGTGATTTAGATTATGTACCAAATGTTGCTAGAGAAGCTAATTTAAATGTTATTATGAGTAATTCATTTGGTTTTGGTGGAACAAATGGTGTTGTAATTATGAAAAAATATACAAAGTAGGTACGAATTATGGCTACATATTTAGATTTTGAAGAAGATTTAAAAAAAATCGAAGACGATATAATTGTTGCAAAAACAAAAGCAGATGAATATGCAGTATCAATTTTAGAAAAAAAATTATCTAAAGCAGTAGAGAAAACATATTCAAATCTTACTGATTTTCAAAAACTAAAATTAGCTAGACATATTGATAGACCATATGCTATGGATTATATTAGAGGTTTGATGACTGATGAATATGAAATTCATGGTGATAGACATCTAGCTGATGATCAAGCGATTGTTTGTTATTTAGGATACATTGGTGATACAAAATGTGTTGTAATTGGTGAGCAAAAAGGAAGAGGGGTTAAAAACAAAATTAAAAGAAATTTTGGTATGCCCAACCCTGAAGGTTATAGAAAAGCTTTAAGAGCTGCTAAATTAGCTGAAAAATTTAATTTGCCAATTTTATTTTTAGTAGATACTCCGGGTGCATATCCAGGAATTGGAGCTGAAGAGAGATCTCAAAGTGAAGCAATTGCTAGAAACTTATTTGAATTAAGTGATTTAGATACAGTAATTATATCTGTTGTAATTGGTGAAGGAGGTTCAGGAGGAGCTTTAGCTATTTCTATAGGGGATAAACTTGCTATGATGAGATATAGTGTATATTCTGTTATATCTCCAGAAGGTTGTGCAAGTATTTTATGGAAAAATCAAGATATGGTAGAAACTGCTACTAGTGCCTTGAAAATAACACCGTCTTATTTGTTAGAGTCAAAACTAATTGATGATGTTATTAATGAACCTTTGATTGGTGCTCATAGAAACACAAAAGATGCTATCTCTGCTTTAGGTGATTATTTCTTAGATCAAGTGTCTGAATTAAAGAAGCTTTCTAAAGAAGAAAGAGAAGAAAAAAGATATGAAAGATTAATGTCTCTAGGGAGTTTTGCTTAATATTTTAAGTTGAATTAATTTTACGTTTAAAAAAGCCTCTGTTGTTTTATAACAGAGGCTTTTTTTATTCTTTTAATTTATTTGACTAAATCATATAATCCTAGAATTTCTTTGTCCCAAATTGTTTCATCTATTGTTTCCAATACTAATGGAATATCATCCATTCTTGAATCATTCATAATATACTCAAAAGCATCCCAACCAATTTCACCTTCTCCCAAACTATGGTGTCTGTCTACACGGCTTCCTAAAGCTGGTTTAGAATCATTTATATGCATTCCCATTAAAAATTCACGTCCAACAATTTTATCAAAATCATTCCATGTTTTATCATAAGCTTCTCTTGTTCGTATATCATAACCAGCTGTAAACATATGACAGGTATCAATACAAACTCCAATTCGACTTTTATCTTCAACTCTATCAATTATATATTCTAAGTGTTCAAACTTATACCCTAAGTTTGTTCCTTGACCTGCTGTATTTTCAATAACTGCTTTTACATTTTTAGTTTTATCTAATGCAAAGTTAATAGACTCAGCAATGAGGTCTAAGCATTCTAATTCAGCATAATGAATTTTTTCGTTATATTCTGGATCTTTTTTACCAAATTTTTGTAAGTGACTCCCTGGATGAAAGTTAAGTCTATCAAGTCCTAATATATCACACCTTTCAAGTTCATCGATAAAAGACGTTCTAGATTTTTCTAACTTCTCGGGGTCAGGGTTTCCTAAATTGATAAGATAACTATCATGTGGTAAGATATGTTTAGGTAATACTTTACTGTCTTCAAGGTTTTTAAACCATGCATCTAAGGTTTTTGTTTCAAATGGTTTAGCATCCCATCTTTTTTGATTTTTAGTAAATAAAGCAAATGCACGAGCACCTATTGCCATGGCATTTAATGGAGCATTTTGTACTCCACCAC
>JAONGR010000051.1 GCA_028375605.1 Arcobacteraceae bacterium | reverse complement strand
AAGTTAATTCAAAATATCATTCAGTATTAGATAAATCTTTAGAGCAAGAAAATGAAGAAAATCAAGCAAAAAATTTATATGAAAAATTAGTGGGGAAAAAGCTAGAAGGTAATATTTGTAGACCCAATGTGAATGAAAGCTTTTTACCATTAAATTTAGAAGATGCGATTAAAGAAGCTCTTCGAAGAAGCTATAAGATTAGAGAACAAGTAGAAAAAACAAAAGAACAAAAAGAAAAGATTGTACAAGAAAGAGCAGGTTATAAACCAACTTTAACATTAGAACTTCAAAGCGAATATGATAATGATCTAGAGCTTGATGAAAATGGTAGACAAGATACTCATAGCGCAAGAGTATATTTAAGTTGGAATCTATTCAATGGTGGTAAAACATACTATATGACAGAAAAAGAGACTATCTTCTTAAAAGAGGAACAAAAAAAACTTGATAATATCACTAATGAAGTTATTGATGAAGTAAAGGCATCGTATGGAACATTTTACAATACACAGAAAAGAATAAAAAATCTTAAATTATACGAAGAAGACAATTTTAATATTGTTAAAATATATAAAAAACAACTTGCAGATGGAACAAGAACTTTTATAGATATTTTAAATGCAGAAGCTGAGCTCTATAGATCAAGTATTAATAAAATTGAAACTGAGTTTGATTATATTGCTTCTTATTATGATTTATTATTCAAGATGTCTATGTTAAGTGATGTTATTTTAATGCAAGATAAACAAGTATGTAAGCAATACACTTTTGTACCTAAAGTGACTGATGTAAAATCAGAAGATGAAGACGATATTTTAGGTGAAGATCTTTTAGATATGTTTGAAGAAGAATCAGAATCAGTACCTGTAGAAGAAATACCAGAACAAGAGATTGAATTAGAATCTATTGAATCAGAAATTTCTGATACAGAAGTTGATACTAGTGTAGAAAAAACACTAAGTGAAGATACTACAGAAAATAGATTAGAAAATTTATATAATGAAGAGGTTCTTAAAGAAGAAGTTCCAAGTATTGAATCACCATCAAATACAGAAAAAAAATATACTCTTCGTATAAAATTATTTAAAACAGAGAAAAGTTTAAAGGCATTTGTTCTTGAAAACAATTTATCAGATCATTATGCTTTTTTCAAAAGAGATATTGATATTGATAGTTATCAATTAACATATGGACAATACGCTACAGTTTCCGAAGCGAATAATGCAAAAATGACACTAAATAAAAATGTTGTATCTCATGGTGCATATGTAGACAATATAAATCATAAATAAAGAAGAATAATGAATAATCAAGAGATCGAAAAAAATGTTATGAAAGAACGACGAACAGTAGATTCTTTACTTGAATCGTTGTATTTTATTTCATTATTCTACCAACGGCATACCTCAAAAGATTCTCTTGTTTCAGGACTTCCTATTCATAATAATTCGATGAAGATTAATGACTTTATTATCTCCTCAAAAAGAATAGGACTTATCTCTAAGGTTGTAAGTAGAAATCTTAAAGGGATATCAAAATTAGCATTACCAGCAGTGCTTATTTTGGAAAAAGATAGAGCTTGTGTATTATTGGATTTAGATTTTAAAAAAAATAAGGCTACAGTGATCATTCCCGGTTTAAGTGAGGGTGAAATTCTCATGGATATTGATGCCTTAGAAGATGAATTTACTGAAAAAGTTATTATTATTAAGCCTACTTATAAATTTGAAAATAAGGTTTCAAATGAAATTGTGATTCCTCAACCTAAACAATGGTTTTGGGGTGCGTTAAAATCAAATATGCCAATATATAGAAAAGTTATAGTAGCCGCAATTTTTATAAATTTATTTGTATTAGCTATGCCATTATTTATGAAAAATGTATTTGATAGAGTATTACCAAATAATGCGATTGAAACTTTATTGGCAATGACTTTTGGAATCGTTTTTATTTTGGTTTTTGATCTCATCTTCTCACTTTTGAGAGCTTACTATTTAGGAAAGGCTGGAAAAAAAGCAGATCTAATAATGAGTAACCGAATATTTGACCAACTTTTAAATATAAGGTTAAGTGAAAAACCAAATTCAACGGGACAGTTCGTTAGTAGACTGCAATCTTTTCAAAGTGTTAGAGATTTTTTTACAAGTGCTACTATTGCTACTTTAGTTGATATCCCTTTTACATTATTATTTATAGCAATTATATTTTATTTTGGTGGGGTGTTAGGTTGGATTAGTGTTGGTACTATTATATTAGTACTTTTATTATCTTGGTCAATGAAAAGTAAAATAAAATTAATCGTAGAAAAGTCAGCAAAAGAAGAACAGCTTAAGCAAACAACATTAAATGAAACAGTTGCTGGACTTGAAATAATTAAAAGCATTAGAGCACAAAATAGAATGAAAAGCCATTGGGATGAATCTTTAAATCAGACATTGTATTATGGGGAAAAATCTCAGATGATGTCTCAGTTTACAACTCTTACTACAGCTTTAATCTCAAAATTATCGAATATTGCAATTATTGTAGTAGGTGTTTATCTCTCCATTGAGGGAGATATGAGTATGGGTGGGATTATCGCAGCAATGATGTTAAATGGTCGAGTTATTGCTCCTATTTCTCAAATAGTTAGTATGGTAATACGATATGATCAAACTACAGTATCAATGAATAATATCGATGAAATTATGATGATGGAAGTTGAAAAAAGCAATAAAAATTATATTAGCCGTCCACATTTAAATGGTGATATAGAATTCAAAGAGATGAGTTTTTCTTACAAAGGTCAAAACTTTGAAACCTTAAAAAATATTAATTTAACAATAAAGCAAGGGGAAAAAGTTGCTATTTTAGGACGAATTGGTTCTGGAAAATCAACATTAGCAAAACTTATTATGAATTTATATGAACCTACTAGTGGCTCTGTTTTAATAGATCAAACAGATATTCGACAGATTGATCCTGTCGATTTAAGACGTTCAATTGGGTGTGTACCACAAGAACCTTTTCTATTTATGGGAACAATTAAAGATAATATTACAATTGGTGAACAGTACGTTACAGATGAAGAGATTTTAGAAGCTTCAAAAGCAGCAGGAGTACATGAATTTTTAGGTAAGCATGAAGCTGGATATGACTTACTTGTAGGAGAAAGAGGTGAAGGGTTAAGTGGAGGAGAGAGACAAGCTGTAACACTTGCTAGAGCGCTTATTACAAACCCAAATATTATGATTCTTGATGAACCAACAAATTCTATGGATAAACAGACAGAAAATGCTTTTATTAAAAGAATGAAAAATTTAATTGCTAATCAAACGGTAATCATGATTACACACAAAATGTCTATTTTACCATTAGTTGATAGGGTTATAGTAATAGATAATGGAAAAATTATTGCAGATGGCCCTAAAGATGTAGTTTTAAAATCAAAAGGTATGAATTAATATGGATCAAAATAAAAATGATATAGGTTTTGTGAACTCCTTATATGGTCACGCTTATGATGAAACAAAACCAAAAATTGATCTTCTTTTTTTCTCAATTATTATAATTATTGTAGGACTTATTACTTGGTCAATGATTGCTGAAGTAGATGAGATGGCAAGAGGTGAAGGTAAGGTTATCCCTTCTAATAAGATTCAAAAGGTTCAAAATTTAGACGGTGGATTAGTTTCTGAAATATTAGTTAGAAGTGGTGAACATGTTATAAAAGATCAAGCATTAATGAAAATTGATACCACCCGATTTAGAGCATCTTTAGAAGAAGCAAAAGAGGAACGTTTAGTATTGATTGCTAAAAAAGCACGATTAAATGCACAGTTAAAATATAATCCAACTAAAAGAAAACCAAGTATCTCTTTTCCAAAAGAACTGAATAAGCTTGGTAAATATACGAATCTAGAAGAGAAAATTTATGATAATAATATTGATGAATATAAAAGTTCATTAAAAATATTAGAGTTACAATTTGAACAAAAAGTTCAAGAAAAAAAAGAGATTGAGTCAAAAATAAGTCAGTTAAAAAGAAGTGTTGTATTAGTTAAAAAACAATCAGAAACAATTGCAAAAATGACTCGATCTGGTTCTAAATCAAAAGTTGATTTGTTACACATTCAAAAGGAGTCAAATACTCTTGCTGGAGATTTAAATTCTGCTGTTCTTTCTTTACCTAGGTCTAAATTTGCAATTAGTGAATCAGAAAATAAAATTCTTGAGAAAGTAAAAGGATTTAAGTCAAATACTTACAAAGAACTTCAAGAGGTTTCTTTTGAACTTAATAAGATTGATGCTAGGTTAGTTTCAGAAACTGATAAACTTGAAAAAACAATTATTCGTTCTCCTGTTGATGGAATTATAAAACAGATAAATATCAATACTATTGGTGGTGTTGTAAAATCTGGTGTTGACTTAATTGAGATTGTACCTGATAGTGATATTTTATTAGTTGAAGTAAAAATAGATCCAAAAGATATTGCTTTTATCTCACCAACACAAAAAGCAATTGTAAAAATCACTGCATATGATTTTTCTATTTACGGAGGATTAGAGGCAGAGATTATAGAAATATCAGCTGACAGTATTAAAGACAAAGAGAGTAAAGATGATAAAAGTTATTATCAAGTTACAGTAAAAACGAATAAAAACTATTTGGAAAGTAATACTGAAAAACTACCTATTATTCCGGGGATGGTGGCAAGTGTTGATATCATAACAGGTAAAAAGACAATTATGAATTACTTTCTTAAACCAATTATCAAAATAAAAGAAGGCTCTTTACATGAAAGATAAATTATATTTAATAAGGATAAATAAAATGAAAAATACTCTAATTACAGTAACAATGGCGTCACTTTTAGTAAGTGGTTGTGCTTCAAAAAATGAAGTAATAACAGATAAGCAAGAAAGTAAAACAATTCAGATAGTATCAAAAAGTGATATCAAGCAAAATGATTCAATTATGGAATCTGCCTTACATGATGCAGTTAGATCAAGAGATTTGGATATGGTTCAGTTATTAGTCTCTCAAAAAGTAGAGCTTAATTCCCAAAATAAGGATGGATATACTCCTTTACATATTGCGGTAAGACTTAAAGAATATGAAATTACTAAATTTTTAATAGAAAATGGTGCTCTTGTAAATACAATTGATAATTATAATGATACACCTTTACTTGATTCTACTAGAGATAATTATTCTGAAATATCAAAATTATTAATTTGTAATGATGCAAAAAGAGATGTTATAGATGAACATGATATGACTCCTCTACATAATAGTTCTAAAAATAAAAATATTGAAATATCAAATATGCTACTTGCAAATAATTTAGATCAGTATTGTAAAACAGATGAAGAAGTAATAGAAGAAGATGTAGTTGAGGAACAAATTGCAGAAGTAGAAGAAGAACAAGTTATTGAAATTGAAGAGGAAAATACTGTTGAAGAACCTGAAACTATAGAAACAAATGAAGTCGTTTTTAAAGGTTTATATGATGAATTAATGGAAGAGTTTAAAAATGATTTTGATGTTTGGGATGCAGAGCTTACACAAGATGATTTATTATTTAGATTTAATAATCCACTAGCCCTTTTTGAAACAGGTAAAAGTGACTTGAAAACTGGATTTACAGATATTTTAAGTGATTTTTTTCCAAGATATTTAAAAGTTCTTGAGCAACATAAAGATAAAATTAAAGAGATTCGAGTTGAAGGACACACTTCATCAGAATATAGAGGTGTTACATCTGCTTCTGAAAAATATAACTTAAATAAAGTTTTATCTGATAAAAGAGCAAAAAAAGTAAGAAATTATGTAGTTGAAGAAGCTTCCAAAACCAATAAAATGGATAATGAATGGACAGAAAATACATTTAAAGGATATGGAATGTCTTCTGATGATCTTATTTTAAACGAAGATGGAACTGAAAATATTATTGCATCACGTAGAGTAGATTTTAAAATCATTCAAATTGAACAGTAAAAAATAGAAGGGGGATAACATGAAAAAAATTATAAATATCGTTGTGTTGTTATCAATTGTTTTTTTGACTGGATGTAGTACAAAAATACAGAATGAATCTGTTATTACTATTAATTCTAAAGAGGGACTTTTAAAAGAAAATGGTGAAATTGCAGTAAAACCAGTTTATAAATCTATCTCTAGTTTTGAAGGTGATGATTTTAAATATCAACACCCAAATAATTTTAATATTCATTGGATAGAGAATAATTTTGAATCTACATATGCTGTGGTATCTAATGAAGAAGGTAAGTTTGGTATTATTAATAAAGAAGGAGAGCTTCTTATCAAACCTATATATGATTCAATAGGTAGATATTATAATGGTTTTGCAAAAATAGAATTAAATAATAAGTTTGGTTTGATTAATGAAGACTTCGATGTATCAGTAAAACCAATTTATGATGAAGCTTTAGAATTCGTTTATGATACTATAATTGTAAAAAAGTTTAATAAATATGGTTGTATTGATAAAAATTTAGA
>JAONGR010000050.1 GCA_028375605.1 Arcobacteraceae bacterium | reverse complement strand
AATCTTATTAGACGAATAACTTCTTTTAATTGGAAACCTTCATTTTTATTCTCAAATAAGGAAATTACAGCAATCCTTAATAATTTATTTTTTCGAATTTTATATTCTTGATTAAGTAAGTCCTTTCCAAACAACAGATAAGTCGTTTCCAGAGCATCTAAATGTGCCGTAAATCTAGACCATCTTTTATCAGTAATTCTTTCTCTTTTTAAAATAGGTAATTTTAAAATCTTTACTATTTTTTTTTCTTCTAAAAATTTTGAATGAAACAAACTAAAAGCATGTTGCAAATGAACTAGTCTATAAGCATCTGCTAAATATTTTCTAGCTTCATATGCATTATATATACTTGATGACATTAAATGTAAAGCAGAGATATCATAAAAACTATTAATAAAATCTATTTTATTATTGAAAACATGCTTATGAATTTTATAATCTTCTCTGCTTTTAGGAATTAAGTGTAATGAGTATGCTTCTTCGCTAGATAATAAATTCACTAATTCATTTATATATGTTATATCTATATCGTCATCATCACCTAATAGCCAAACATATTTACTTTGAGCTAATTCAATTGATTTCAGCATATTTACAACTCCACCTAAATTAGTAATATGTTTTATGCCTGAAATATTGCTATCTTTATTCCATATATTAATATATTCTTTTGTATTATCCGTTGAATTATTATCAAGAATTAATAGTTTTAAATTATTATTTAGATATGGTGAAATTTTTTCTACCAAATACCTCAAACTATCTGCTCTATTATATGTAGGAATTGCAATGGTTAATATTGGAAGCTTATTTTTCATTATTATTTTGCCACTCAATCATTCTTCTAATACCATCTTCTTTAAAAACCTTAGGTTCCCAAGCCATCACTCCTTTTGCTTTACTTAAGTCTGACACAAATACTCTTTGATCTGATTCTCTAGCTGGAATTTGAGTATACTCCATTTTAATATCTAACTCTTTTTCTAAGAAACTAAATAATTCAAGTAATGAAGAGGAGTTATTCATACCACCACCCACATTAAAGGCTTGACCTTTTATGCTATCTATTTTTGTAGATGCTTTTAAATATAAAGCTACCATATCCTCTGCATGAGCTATATCTCTTACTTGCTTTCCATTGCCAGAGATAGTAAAAGACTCTTTTTGTGTTCCATTTTTAATATTTAGAGCTTGTTGAGTGAACCAACCTATCCAACCTTGGTCATAAGTAGCAAACTGTCTTCCTCCAAACATAGAAGAGTGTCTAAATACGACAGTTTTAAGTCCATATATTCTTGCGAAATCTAACATATATTGGTCTGCACTTCCTTTTGAAGTTCCATAAGGTGAGTGAAAGTCAAGTCCTACACTTTCATCAAAACCATTAGGCTTTTCTATACAATTGTATCTTGTATCTGTCTCTTCATAAGTAAATTGTTCTAGGTCTCCATATACTTTATTTGTAGATGAATATATAATAGCAGAGTCAGGACTGTAAAGTCGAACTGCATTTAGAAGATTGAAGCTTCCTCCTACATTTACTTCCATATCCATACGAGGATCTGAAATAGAAGTAGTCATAGCAACTTGACCTGCTAGGTGATATATAATATCAGGTTTATATGTCATAATAGTTCGTTCTACATCATTTGTATTTCGTATATCACCATGAATAAATATAAAATCACCTTGAGTTTCTAACCACTCTTTATTTTGGTAAGAGCCAAATCTATATAAACTATCAAATACTACTAGTTCATCACCTTGTTCTAAAATTTTACTAGCTATATTTGAGCCTAAAAAACCACATCCACCTGTTATTAAGTATTTCATAATTTAAACCTTATTTACTTTTTACAAATTCTCTAATTTTTTGAATCATATAATTAATAGTATCATCACCCATTCCAGGATATAATCCTATCCAAAAGCTATCGTTCATTATTTTATCTGTTACTTTTAAATCGCCAATTATTTTATAATCAGTTTCTAATTTCATATCATCAAATAAAGGGTGTCTTGTTAAATTTCCTGCAAATAAATTTCTTGTTTGAATTTTATTTTCTTCTAAAAATTCTGCAATTTCATTTCTCGTAAAGTTTACACCATCTTTTAGAGTCATCATAAATCCAAACCAACTTGGGTCTGAATTTGGTTGTGTTTCTACTAAATGCAATTGTTCTAAATCTTTAAGTCCATCATATAATTTCTTTTGATTTTCTTTTCTTTTTTCTACAAATGTTGGAAATTTTTCAAGTTGTGCAACACCAATTGCAGCTTGCATGTCAGATACTTTTAAATTAAATCCAAAGTGAGAATAAACATACTTATGATCATACCCTTTTGGCAATGTTCCAAAGCTTTGAGAAAATCTACATCCACAAGTATTGTCAATACCACTTTCACACCAACAGTCTCTTCCCCAATCTCTTTGTGAGAGCATAATTTTTTTAAGAAGTAAATTATTAGTATATGTAGCTCCTCCTTCACCCATAGTCATATGATGTGGTGGATAAAATGAACTTGTGCCTATATCTCCCCAAGTTCCAGTAAGTTTTCCTTCATATGTAGAACCTAAAGCATCACAGTTATCTTCTATAAGCCAAAGATTATGTTTATCACAAAAATCTTTTACTGCTCTTAAATTAAATGGATTTCCTAAACTATGCGCTATCATAATTGCCTTTGTTTTAGGGCTAAGTGCTAGTTCTAATTGAGATACATCTACATTTGCATGAGTTAAATCCATATCAATAAATACAGGTACTGCTCCATATTGAACAATAGGCGCTACAGTAGTAGGAAAAGCAGCTGCCACAGTAATAACTTCATCACCTCTTTTTACTTGTCTTTCTTTTAAAAGTGGAGAAGTTAAGGCATAAAAAGCTAAAAGATTTGCAGAACTTCCAGAGTTCACTAAGAAAGTCCATCTAACGCCTAAATATTTTGATAATTGATTTTCAAACTTTTTAGAATAGTCACCATAAGTTAACCAAAAATCAAGTGAACTATCTACAAGATATTGCATTTCTGTTTCATCAAATACACGACCTGCATAATTTACTCTTGATTCTCCTTCAATAAATGTTTGTTCTTGTTTTGGTTTATGTACTAATTCATAGTATTCTTTTGTTTTATTTAAAATTTCTTGTTTTAGTTGTTGTTCTTGTGTCATTTTATATTTTCCCTAATATTCTTTTTATGCCATTTTCTATTGAAAATTTTGGTTTCCAACCTATGTTGTTTAGTTTTGATATATCAGCCTGCATATTCATATTCTCATTCGCTCGGTATTCTACAGCTCCAAAGTTTAAGAGTGTTTCTATATTTTGATCATTTGACAACTCATCATAAATAAATTCTATGAATTTTTTCACTTCTATAGAATTTCCACTTCCTAATTCAAACTCTTCATATCTTGATATTTTATCTATATTTTTTATAATAGTTTGATATGCATTTACTATATCATCAATATAGATAAAATCTCTTTTTTGAATACCTGATGTTAAATCTATAGATTTAACATCTTGTTTTAATTGGTTTATAAGCCAATAAATAAATTTATTTTCATCATCTAATGGACCATACATATGTTCGATTCTTATGTTTAGCATTTTAGTATTTTTGTTTGATAAAAACTTTATCCAGTCAACAAATTGTGCTTTTGATAAAGCATAAGTATTAATATTTCTTTCTAATAATGTATCAGTATTAATAAATGCTTGCACATTCGCATTAACTGACTCTTCTAAAAGTTGCAATCCAAAGATGAGATTTGTATCAAGTATAGAAGATATTTTACTACCTTTTCTTCCATAATTTGTTACAGTATTTATAACAATATCTATCTGATTATTTTTAAATATTTCAGATATATCAATCATATCTATATCATAAAAATTAACTTTGTCTAAATACTCATCAATTCTATATGTATTTGAAGTACTTCTTTTCAAAGCTATGACTTTATTTCCATTATTGACAAATGACTTTAAAAGATAACTTCCTAGAAAACCTGTAGCTCCGGATAATAAAATAGTCATTGGTTATTTAGCCCATTCTAAATTATTTAGTTTTGCATCAATAATATATGCGGATAAATCATCTTCTGTTAAAATAGTTTTTCCATTTTCATAATATGATTTATACCATTTTACAGTTTTTTCAAATGTAGTTTTACTATCCCAAACATCCTTCCAATTTAAAAGAATATGTGCTTTTGAACAATCAAGTTTTAATAGGTTAGCTTCATGAAGTTGTTTAGCATCTCTATTGATCTCATAATCAATTTTATCCCAATGTTTTTTCACATGATTAACTACTTCTTCTACATTAATACTACCTTCATCACTTGGACCAAAATTCCAAGCATCTGAAAATTCCACTTTTTCTTCTAAAAGTTTTTGCCCAATATTTAAATAACCACTAAGCGGTTCTAAAACATGTTGCCAAGGTCTTGTTGCATTTGGATTACGAATACTAACTTTTTTATTCTGAGATACAGAAACCATAATATCAGTTATAAGTCTATCTTGTGCCCAATCTCCACCACCTATTACATTTCCTGCACGACAAGAAGAGATAAGAGTATGGTGTGATTTTTTATATTCATTAATGTTAAAATATGAATTTCTATATGAATTCACTAACAAATCTGCACAGCCTTTAGATGAGCTATATGGATCATACCCACCCATTGGATCATTTTCCCTATATCCCCATATCCATTCTTTGTTTTCATAAGCTTTATCACTTGTTATATTTACAATAGCTTTTACATTATTTTGTCTACATGCTTCTAGAACTTTTAAAGTTCCCATTACATTTGTTTCATATGTTTCAATAGGGTTTTCATATGAAAGTCGGACTAATGGTTGTGCAGCAAGATGAAATACAATATCAGGTTTATATTCTTCAAAAGTTTTATTTAACTTATCTAAATCTCGTATATCACCAATGATTGAGGTGGTATTTAAATCAAGTAAATCAATATGATTTGGATTAGTTGGAGCTTCAAGTGAATATCCTACTACTTTTGCACCTATTTTGTTTAGCCAATAGACAAGCCAAGAACCTTTAAATCCAGTATGACCTGTTACAAGTACTGTTTTATTTTTATAGATACCTGAAAATAACGATTGCATTACCATATCTTCCAAGGTGCTTTATTTTTATCCCATAGTATATTTAAATCGTTTTTGTCTTTTAAAGTATCCATAGGTTTCCAAAAACCTTCATGTTTATATGTAAACATTTCACCCTCTAGTGCTAAATTTTTAAGTGGATCTTGTTCAAATGTAGTCAAATCATTTTCTATATAATCAAATACTTTTGACTCACATACAAAAAATCCTGCATTTATCCAATGCCCATCACCTTTTGGCTTTTCATGAAAACTCTTAACTTGATTGTTTTCTGTGATTTCTAATGCACCAAATCTCCCATCAGGTTGAGCAGAAGTCATAGTGATAGCTTTACCATGCGACTTATGAAAATCAACTAATTTTTTTATATTTATATCAGATACACCATCGCCATATGTAAGCATAAATGGCTCATCTCCTACGATATTTTGAGCTCGTTTGACTCTTCCGCCTGTCATACTATCTATTCCTGTATCAAGAAGAGTTATTTTCCATGGCTCGCTTGAGTTGTTTAAAACTTCCATATTACCATTTGACATATCAATAGTTACATCACTTTGATGAAGAAAATAATTTGCAAAATACTCTTTTACGTAGTAACCTTTATATCCAAGTAAAACAACAAATTCATTAAAACCATGTTCTGAATATATTTTCATTATATGCCAAAGAATTGGTTTACCACCTATTTCAAGCATAGGTTTAGGTTTTAGATCTGTTTCTTCACTTAGTCTTGTACCAAAACCACCTGCTAATAATAATACTTTCATTATTTTTCCTTTTTGTTCAATAATACATCTAAATTTATTTTTTCAAATACATCAAGTTTTGTTTCTCTTGATGCATTGTATATTTTAATACCATGACTTTTAGCATATTCTTTTGCTTTAAGAAATGCATCTCGTTGTAAATTCATATTTGGTTTGGTCCATTTCTCACCAACTTTACGATAATCTTTATGAAAATGATTTACTTCTCCTTCTGCGATAAGACTTTCTTTATCTTGTATTTTACTTGGTAATTTAAAGCTAAAATCTAAACCAATAATATACAACTCTTTTATTCCCATATAAATAGCAAATTCAATCATTACAAAAACTACAGTGCTTCCACTATGCATACCACTATAAGGATTAATACTAAATTTTGATGGAGATTTGTAATTCAGTGAAAAATACACAGATTTTTGCATCCGTTTATTATTTAATAAAAATGAAGAAGAAAAATACTTATTTAGCTTTAGACTTTCAATTTTAGTATAGTTTTGGCTGTAGACTAATTCATCAGTAACAAAATAATATGAAGGTTTAAACTTTGTTTTTTCAAAAGACAAATATATTTTATTTGCTGCAAAAGTAATTTCATCTTTAAGTTGAATAATATCTTTATTGTTCAAACTTGGGCCA
>JAONGR010000005.1 GCA_028375605.1 Arcobacteraceae bacterium | reverse complement strand
CTAGTGGTTAGGATCCATGGTTTTCATCCATGTTACAGGAGTTCAAGTCTCCTTGGGGTCACCAAATACAGTATAAATTTATTAAAAGTGCGGTTGTAGTTCAGCTGGTTAGAATATCTGCCTGTCACGCAGAGGGCCGCGAGTTCGAATCTCGTCAACCGCGCCACTTTTATATAAATGACTTGTTAGCTCAGCCGGTAGAGCATCTCCCTTTTAAGGAGGTGGCCGTTGGTTCGAATCCAACACGAGTCACCATTTATTTATACTAGGTCGATTAGCTCAGTTGGTAGAGCGCTACCCTTACAAGGTAGATGTCATAAGTTCGAGTCTTATATCGACCACCATTATTTTATTGTTGGCCCCATCGTCTAGTGGTTAGGATCCATGGTTTTCATCCATGTTACAGGAGTTCAAGTCTCCTTGGGGTCACCAACATAAATTCATTAAAAGTGCGGTTGTAGTTCAGCTGGTTAGAATATCTGCCTGTCACGCAGAGGGCCGCGAGTTCGAATCTCGTCAACCGCGCCACTTTTAAAATATAAACATCATTTTACAAATCACACTTAAGCATTATTACTTACATAAATGAATACTAAAAAGTTTATGATACTGTTCCTTATTCTCTTTTAATGAGAAACTTTTTTTAAAATTAAATATGGTTAGATATTTGAAGAAAGCATTAAACTCTAAATAGAGTTTAATACAATAAGTAATACTATTTTTTAAATAATACTGTTTGGGCAGAAGTTACTTTGTCACCGATATTAACAAGTAAATTATTTTTAGATGATACTGTTATAATCACAATTCCGTCAATAAATACACCTATTTTATCACCTTGAGATACATTTGTTTCTTTTGGTCGTTTCATCTTACTATTACATAAACCGCTAATTATTTTTAATTTAATATCATCAAATTTTAAAACAATTTGTTCATTATACAAAGAGGCTTTATATGTATTGGGATTTAAATTTAATCCATGTTTAAATTTTTTTATTTTAAGCTCTGCATCTATCGGTGCTCTTAAAACATGATTATTTAATAAACCAACTTTACAATAAATCTTATACTTACCATTTGTATTATCGATAGCTGTTATAGTACCATCAATTGGAGCTAATACATTTTGAGTATTACTAAATACATGACGATAATTGTTTCTATACATATATATTAGAAATATACCCAATGTCATACCTGCACATCCTAAAAAATCCGAAACAAATAATTTTATAAAAAGAGAAACTCCAAAAACTATAAAAATATTTTTATAGCCTTCTTTTAAAATATAACTATTTTTCTTCATCTGATACTTCTTTATTCTCTATTTTTTCTTCAATAGATTCTTCTACTTCGTCTTCTGTATGTAAATCTTCACCTTCGTAAATTTTTCCACCATTTTCAATAATAATTTCTTGAACTCTTTTCCCTGATATAACTTCTAAGTCTAAAAGTTCAGCAGTCATTTGTTCCATTGCTTCAGAATTATCTCTTAACGCTTGTAGTACAATATTGTATCTTTCATCTAAAGTGTCTTTTATATGTTTATCTAGGTTGTGCGCCATCTCATCACTATAGTCTTTACTTGTTTGACCACCACCTAAAAACTGATTTTGTTGTTTTTGAAGAACCATTAAACCAGCTATATCAAGATCACTCATACCATATATTGTTGCCATTGATTTAATGATATCTGTTGCACGCTCTAGATCATTACCTGCACCAGTACTTACTTCTCCAATATAAATCTCTTCAGCAGCACGTCCACCTAATAAAGTATCAACTTCAGCTATTAACTCATGTTTTTGCATTAAGTATTTGTTTTCTTCTGGTGTATTTAATGTATATCCAAGAGCAGCTAATCCACGAGGTACAATAGAAACTTTATTAACCTTCTTTGCCCCTTTAGTTACTTCAGCAATCACAGCATGCCCAGATTCATGATAAGCAACAATTTTTCTCTCTTTTGGAGATATTCGTCTACTTTTTTTCTCTAATCCAGCAATTTGTCTTTCAACTGCCTCTTTGAAATGAGATGAATTTACAGATGAAGCTTCTTCTCTACCCGCAAGTAAAGCAGCTTCATTAATAATATTTGCTAAATCTGCACCTGCTAAACCAGCAGTCATAACGGCTACTTCTCTTAATTCAACTTCTTTTGATATTTTTACATCTTTAATATGTACGTTTAAAATTTCTATTCTACCCTCTAAGTCAGGCTTATCAACTAGTACTTGTCTATCAAATCTACCTGGTCTAAGAAGTGCTGGATCTAAAATTTCAGGTCTATTTGTAGCTGCTAAAATAATAACTGGCGCGCCATCTCCACTAAAACCGTCCATTTCTGCTAATAATTGATTTAAAGTTTGTTCTCTCTCATCATTTCCACCCATTCCTCCGGATGCTCTACTTTTACCAATTGCATCAATCTCATCAATAAATATAATTGCTGGAGCATTTTTTTTAGCTTGTTCAAATAAATCTCTTACACGACTAGCCCCTACTCCTACAAACATCTCAATAAAAGAAGAACCCGTTACACTTAAAAATTCAACATCAGCTTCACCTGCAACAGCTTTTGCTAAAAGTGTTTTACCAGTTCCTGGAGGACCTACAAGTAAAACACCTTTAGGTATTTGAGCACCTAAATTAATATATTTATCTGGATTTCTTAAAAATTCTACTATTTCAGAAACCTCTTCTTTTGCTTCTTTGTTACCAGCCATATCTGCAAATTTTACATTTGGTTTTTCACTATTAATCATTTTTTTAGCGCCACCCATTCCAAGGATACCACCAGCGCCACCGCCACCCATAGATTTTGACATTCGTTTAGCTAAAAACATCCAAATCGCAAAAAAGAAAAATAAAGGTAAAACCCAACCAAATAACATATCTGCTAATAAATTTTGCTCATTAACTCCACCATAATTAATACCTTTACTCTCAAGTAAAGGTATTAATGTATTATCTACTCCAACTTTTCTAGCTTTGTATGTTGTTACAATTCCATTTTGTGGTTTAGAAACTGCTTTAATATTAGTTTCACCAATTCCAATATATTCAATTTGACCATTATTTATTAATTGCTTTATATCTGAATATGCAACATTTTTTGATATCGTTTGGGCATAAGATGTAGAACCACCATTTACATTCATATCATCAGATGGGAAAAAACTTTTAAATGCCATTATTGTCACTATTGAAAATACGACAAATACTACTATTGGATTTTTATCGAAAAAACCATTTGAATTCTTATTATCATTTTGATTATTATTTTTGTTACTCATTATTTCCCTTTTTTAACTATTAAAGTTACCCATTCATTTTGTTGTATCTCTTCTAATATTTCACAATCTTTGAATTTGTTTAATACTTTCTCTTTATGTTGTTCCATAATTCCAGATAGAATTATCACACCATCTTCTTTTGTAATCTTCTTAAGATCTTTTGCTATCATGGATAATACGTCAGCTACGATATTTGCTATAACTACATCATATGTTTTTTTTGTTGTATTGGCAGAACCTTCCCAATATTCATTTACTTGAGTATTATTTGATTCAAAATTTTTAACTGCATCATTTACCGCTACTATATCTGTATCACAAATATCTACAGTTGCACCTAGTTTTGATGCCGCAATACCAAGTATCCCGCTACCTGTTCCAATATCAGCTACTATATAATTTTCTTTGACATATTTTTCAACAGCTAGTAAACATGCATTGGTTGTTTCGTGATGTCCAGAACCAAATGCCAACGTTGGGTCAATTAAAATATTGTTCAATCCAGCCATTGGTTCGGACCAACTTGGATGTATATAAAAAGTTCCAACCTCAATAGGCTGAACGCTCTCTTGATATAATTTGATCCAATCTTGATTTTCTTTTTTCTCTAAATATGTTTCACATGAAATCTCTGTGCTAAATGCATTTGATAATTCTTTTGCAAACTCTATTACACCAGATTCTACATCATCCAAAGTCTCTTCACTTCGTATAATTATGGTCTCATCAAATTCTTCAAGTGCATCATTTGTTAAACTAGCAGCAAGATCTAAAAACAATTCATAATATAAATTTGGCTTAATAGTAAGCTCATAATAATATTTATCCAACTAATTACCTTTATAGTTTATTAAGTATTATTATATTATCTAAAAAGTCGTTTAAAATAGTTTAAAGATTAACTTAGTTATTTATCATTAATTTTTTTTAAATATAAAATTTCATCATATTCATTTATATAGTAGGAATACTCAATAGAAAATATTGATTCATCTATTGAAAAAAAATTTTTCAAGTTTTTTTTATGAGAGATAAAAACCATCAAATAATCTATCTCATTTAATAAAATTTTTAAAAATTGATAACCACCTTCAATCATTACAAAATTCTTCTTTTTAATATTTTTAAAAGAGTCGGAAATGGTTACTTCTCTATTTAAAACATCAAATAATGGTATCTTCTTATCAAACTCTTTTTTATGTGAATATATTAAAATATCGGGAGATTTTTTCTCTTTTGAATACCTTGAATCTAGTGTAGGTCTATCTGTCCGAATAGTATTCCCACCCATAACCATTAGATCTATTTTTGTTCTTATCTCATGAACTAAATTAAGACTATCTTGCGTTGTAATATATCCTCCATCAATTGTTCCATCTTCTCTCATTGCAATTTTAAATAAACAAAAGTGACCACTTTGATATTTAAAAAAAGGGTATAGTAACTTATCGGTTTCCTTCTTTAATATATCTACTTCTACTTCAATATTACAGCCTTCAAGATATTGTTTACCTCCGCTTGCTTCTGCATTTGGATCTAAACTACCTATATAAACTTTTTTAATACCTACTCTTTCCAATAAAAAAGCACAAGCTGGTGTTTTACCGATATGATTACAAGGTTCTAAAGTAACATATATATCACAGTCTAAAAAATAGTTATTATGATTAGAAATCAGATAATTATGAATTTCATGTGAATTTGTAATATCTTTTAGGTCTGAATTTGGATAAGTTGATAGATAAGCGCTTTTTAAAGCTAAAACTTCAGCATGTGGATTACCTGCATTTTGATGAGCCTCTACAGATAAAACATTATTGTTTCTAACTACAGTAGCACCTACAGCAGGATTTGGATAGGTAAGAAGCTGGTATTTCCAAGCTTCTTCAATAGCCAATTTCATATATTGGCTATGTTTATTTAACATTTTATTTTAATTATTCCAATCAAAATATGTAGATGCAGATAATACATCCTCATATTGTATTTCTTGTTTTTTATTATCAAGATCATTAAATGTTACTAAACCTTCATCACTAACAGATACAACTGTACCTTTAACTGTTTCAGTTTGATAGTTTTTAATCTTTACTTTTGATCCAATAGAACACTTGAAATGATGTAATGTTTTTAGTTTTCTCTCAATTCCAGGAGAGCTAACTTCTAATGTATATTTACCATTCATCGGCTCTTCAATATCTAATAAAGGAGAGATCATTCTACTTACATGAGCACATTTATCTAAATTTACACCATCTTTGTGTGAAATATAAACTCTTAAAATATTTATTTTATGTTCTTTTGTTTGTTGGATATCATATAAGTCAACACCACAACCTTCAACAGCTAATTTTATAGATTCTTCTAATTCCATGAATTAATCTTCCTCTTCATTTTTTTTAGATTTTGAAATTTGTGAAAATAGATCATCCATTCTCGTTCTTTTCTCTAACATATTATCAACTAAAAATGTAAAATCAGGACATTTATACCATGATGTTGCACCTAAAATATATGATTTGATTGCACCATTAGCTTTTCTTAAAGCGGCTCTTATTTCTTTTAATTCAGCATTGTCAAAATCACTAGCATCAAAATAAACTTTTGCATCATATTTACCATTTTTACAATCAACTTCTGTAATTGTCAAAGAAACAATTCTATGGTCATTAAGAGAACTTAATGCTTCAGGAATTAATTCTTCTAACAAAGACTCTGTTCTTTGTAAGTTTACACTTTTATTTTTCATTAATCTATTTTTTGCTCTTCTTTATGCTCAATAAATGTTTCAATATAATCATTTACTCTTATGTCATTAAAGCTTTCAAAGATAATACCACATTCGTATCCATTTGAAACTTCTTTAACATCGTCTTTAAATCTCTTAAGTGATTTAATTGCACCTGTATATACAACAACACCATCTCTAATAACACGAGCAAGTCCACCACGTACAACTTTACCATCAGTAACTTTTGTACCAGCAACTGTACCAACTTTTGGAACAACAAATGTTTCAAGAACTTGTGCTTGACCTGTATTTTCTTCAACAACAATAGCACTCATCATACCTGATAAAGTAGCTTTAATATCATCTAATAATGCGTAGATAATACTATAAGTCTTAATCTCAACACCTTCAGATTTAGCTTTAGTTTTAACAGCACCTGTAGGTCTAACGTTAAATCCTAAAATAATACAATCATCACTTGCACTTGCTAGTGCAATATCAGCTTCTGTAATTCCACCAACACCAGAAGAAATTATTTTTACTTTAACTTCATCATTTTTAATTGATTCTAAACTTCCTTTAATTGCTTCTAAAGATCCACCAGCATCAGCTTTTAATATAACTGGTAATGCTTTGATTTTACCTTCAGCAATTAATGCAGCCATCTCATCTAAAGATACTTTAGTTGAAGCACTTAATTCTTTTGCTCTTGAGTGTTCTGCTCTAGTCGTTGCAATCTCTTTTGCTTCTGCTGCAGTTTTTTGTGCAACAAGTGCTGAACCTGTAATAGGAACATCACCTAGTCCAACAACTTGTCCTGTTCTACTTAAACCTAATTCTTTTACAGGTTTACCTTGATCATCTAATAAAGCTTTTACTCTACCAAATGTAGTATCAGCTACGATATTGTCACCAACTTTAAGTGTACCATTTTGAATGATTACAGTTGCTACTGCACCTTTACCTTTAACTTGAGAAGACTCAATAACAGTAGCTTTTGCTAATGCTGTTGGATCTGCAGCTAATTCTAAAAGTTCAGATTGAATAATAATATTTTCTAATAACTCTTCAATACCAGCACCAGTTAAAGCAGAAACACCGATAAATTCAATATCTCCACCCCAATCAACTGGACTCATTTCATGTTCAGCCATTCCAGCTTTAACCATATCCATGTTTGCAGTTTCTTTATCTATTTTATTAACAGCTACAATAATTGGAGCTCCACTTGCTTTTGCAGCTTTAATAGATTCAATTGTTTGTGGCTTAACACCATCATCAGCTGCAACAACTAAGATAATAATATCAGTAACACTTGCCCCTCTTACTCTCATAGATGTAAAAGCTTCATGTCCTGGAGTATCAACAAAAGTGATATCTTGACCATTTTTATTAACTGTGTATGCTGAAATATGTTGTGTGATTCCACCAGCTTCCCCAGCAGCAACTCTAGAACTTCTAATTTTGTCTAGAAGTGAAGTTTTACCATGATCAACATGACCCATAATTGTTACAACAGGTGGTCTTGAAACATAGTTTGATTTATCAATTTCATCTTCAGCATAATCTTCAACATAGTTAACATCTTCTAGTTCATCTTTAATTGTAATTTCAATAGCATACTCTTCACCTAAAATTTCAATTTCATCATTTCCTAAGAAATCATTTTTAGTAACCATCATACCAAGCATAAATAGTTTACCTATTACATCACCTGCAGTTTTACCAATTTTTTCAGCAAATTCATAAACTCTACAATCTTCAGGAATAGTAACTTCAGTTATTTCTATCTCTTCAACTTTTTGTTTATACTTTTTCTTTTTACCACCTCTTTTAATACCTCTTGGTTGGTTACCAAAAGCACTAGGTTTAGTAGTTCTAATATTTTTAGGTTTAGGTGCATCTTGTAAGAATTTTGATGTTTCCATAAGACCCATATCTAATAATACTACTTCTTCTCCTAAAATTGATTCTCCAGATGATTTAAAATCACTATCACCATCAACTTTTAATTTTGTCCCATGAGCTTGTGCTCTAGCAGCTTGCTTAGGTTTAGCTTTCTTTTGTCTTGGTGTATATTCTTCTTTTAAGTCAGCGCCAGCACCAAATAACTCACTCATAGAAGCTAGCTTTTGTTTTTTTGATTGAGGAGTAGCTGGAGTATTTTCTATTACTGGTCGCTTCTTCTTAACAATAGTTAAACCTCTTTTTTTAAGAGTTATTTTCTTTTCTGGTTCATTTTGAGGTGTAGTTGGTGTTACAGGAGCTTTTACAACTTCTGTCTCAGTTTTCTTTGCATCACTCTCTTTAACATCTGATTGAGCTAATTTCTCTTCAACTTTTACAGCTTCTTTAACAGGTGTCGCTTCAGTAACAATTTTAGGCTCTTCAATCTTTTTTTCTGGAATTGGAACATTCTTCTTTTGAACAATTTTAAGTTCATTTCTTTTTAATGGCATTCTTTTAGTTTCAACTTTTTTAACTGCATTTTTTTTCTCAGTTACGCTTTCAGCTGGAATAGCTTCTACTGGAGTTGATTCTTCTACAGTGTCACTCTCTTTAGGTGCAGCTTTTTTAATTGTTGGCTTTTTTTTCTTTTCTACTAATAACTTACTTTTACCAGTCATTATGTATCCAGCAATCTCTTCGGCTTCTTCAAAAGAAACTGTACTTTGTGGTGACTTTAGAACTATTGCTAAATCTGCTGCTTTTTTAATTACTTCTGTACTTGTAGAACCAGCTTCTTCTGCTATTTCAAATACCCTAACTTTGTCTTCCATTCGCTAATATCTCCCTTAGTTGTACGATATATTCATCTTTATTTTTACAATGTCTGTATAATGCTTTTTCAAGTTTATTTTCATCTTCTAAACAAGAATCACAAATATAAAAACTTCTTCCTATTCCAGAAAAAGCAATTAACTTTTTGTCTTTACATTGTAATCTATTCAATAATTTTTGTGCCATTTTAATTCTACAAACAACACAGGTTCTTATCGATATTTTTAACATTTTATCTAAAACTCTCTTAATCTTCTACAATCACACCATTATTATCAAAATCGCAGATTAAGATTTTAAAGTGTGGAAAGTTTTCTTCAAGTTTTTTTGACAATCTAACAGCATCTTTTCCATATGCTAAATTAAAAAATGTCGAACCACTTCCTGATAATGTACTCATTAATGCTCCATTTCGCAAAGCAACTTTTTGTACAGCAAACAGTTCTGGCATTTGCTTCATTCTATAGTATTGATGAACTCTATCTTTAGATGCTCTTTTTAACATTCTAAAATCTTCAGTCATAAAAGCAGCAGTTAATAAAGAACTATGAGACACATTAAATACAAGATCTTCTTTACTATACTTATATGGTAGTGCCTTACGTGATAGATTAGTTGAGATAGCACGATTAGGTATAACAACAACTGCTTTTAAAGATTTTGGTATCTCTTTTCTTAAGAAAAAAACTTCATTTTCATGGATTGTTGATACAGTAAATCCACCCATAACAGCTGGTGTAATATTATCCGGATGTGACTCATAACTCAAAGCTAAATTCAATAGCTTTTTATCATTTAGTTCAATTCCTTCTATTGCATATGCTGAAGCAATCGCACTAACAATTACAGCACTACTACTTCCTAATCCACGAGACAATGGAATCTCATTGTGAAATTCAAATCTAAACTGTTGATTACTATTACTAAAGTTATGATGAAAATCATTAAAAGTTGAGATAAACATGTTGTTATCTTTTAATTTAGGATTATTTGATCCTTCACCTTTTAATGAAACACTGTGAAATTTAGCTGGCTTAATAATCACATGATTTCTAATATTTAATGCTAATCCTAATGTATCAAAACCTGGTCCAAGATTTGCACTTGTTGCGGGTACACTTATTTTCATTCTATTCCTTGTTTATTAATTTTTATACTGCCGGTAAATTATAATCTGGTAACGTTTCATTTTTTAAATTAATATTATCTAAATTTGAAGGTAATCTAAATTCTTCAATTATAGTATCTCCTAAAAAATCTATTGTTATTTCTTCTACTGCTATGGTATTTCTAAAAAAATACTTTTTCCCTAATGCCTTAATTGGAGAATTATTATTCAAATCAAATCCACTTACTGCATAAAGATCTATCTTATTTACAATAGAAATTGTCTTTAAAAAGATATATGCAATTTTTATTGCCATATAACTTCCTGGTCCGTTTACATATAATATTTCATTTATTTTATATAACGATAATAACTCTTCAAACAAAGAAGGCAGAACATCACTAGTTTTACCATCTTTTGAAACAGTATTAATTAGTACATCATTCTCATATACACCTATTAAGATAGGATTGGAAATAGATATTACTAATATTTTAATATTAGATTGTTGCATATGCTTTCTCTAAAGAAACAACTTCATCTTTTACCATGTCTAGATCAACTATTTCATAATTATCTGGGTTTTCAAGTAGTTTTTTTGTTAAAAGATGATTTAATTGATGACTTCCTGCATGTGCATTATATTCACCAATCATGGTATATCCCAATAAAGACATATCCCCTATAGCATCTAGTATTTTATGTCTTACAAACTCATCTTGATACCGTAATCCATCAGGATTAAGAATCTTTTGGTCATCTAATACAATTGCATTATCTAAACTACCACCTTGTGCTAGACCTATACTTCTTAAATATTGTACTTCATGTAAAAAACCAAAAGTTCGAGCTCTACTTATATTTTCTTTATACTCATCAATTGAATAATCAAATCTAAAAGATTGTTCTCCAATAGCAGGATGATCAAAGTCAATTGAAAAATCATAGATTATATGATTTGAAGGTAGTACTTTTACAAATTTGTTATCAATACTTACTTCAACTTCTTTTTTTATACGTATAGCTTTTTTACTTTTTGTTTGTTCTTTTATTCCAACTTCATCTAATAACATACAAAAACCACTACTACTACCGTCTAAAATAGGAACTTCATCATTATCAAGAACTACTCTTAAATTATCAATACCATAGGCATAAATTGCAGATAAAAGATGTTCAATAGTTGAAACTACAACATCACCTTTTCCAATAACCGTTGCCATTTTCGTATCGATAACATATTCAGGAGTCAAAGGAATAGTAACTGCTTCATCATTTCTATAAAATACGATTCCCATATCATCATCTAAGGGTTCAAGTACCATCTTTACAGGAACACCTTTATGTAAACCTATACCAACAATTTCTACACTTTTTTTAATAGTTCTTTGTTTCATTATTTACCATCAATGCTTTTTTTAGCTTGTTTAATAATATCTGTAATTCTTACCTTAATCCAGTTTTTATCCATCCATTCTATTGGATTTACTTCAATACCTTGAATAAGTATTCCAAAATGTAAATGATCTCCGAATACTGCACCAGTTGAACCTGTATTTGCTATTTTTGTATTTGCAGAAACATCTTCTCCAACATCAACATATTGAGAACTCGTATGTGCATATAAACTAGATAATCCCATTCCATGATCAATAATAATTGAGTTTCCGTATAATCCAAGATAATTTTTAAATATTACAATTCCATCGTTATTAGTTCGAATAGGTGCTTTTTTAACACTTGCCCAATCAATACCTAGGTGCCATGCTTCATTTATTTTTTCACCATTGAGATAATAATGTCTTCGATCACCATATCCAGCAACAGTCTTAGATCCACGAAGGCGCTTAAAGGGTTTTATATTAAAAGAATCTATTCTCTCGGATGAAGAATTTTTTGTTACTGTATCTTTTATAGTTTGAACATTTTTATCTCTTAGTTTGGTATTTGAATAAATGAAAATATCTTCAATATCATTTGGAATCGGTTCAAAACTTTGTTCTAAAACATTTGAACTAACATTTTTAATAAATTTTTCTGATAGTTTTATATTGTCATTTTTAACATTTTTCTTTTGAATATACAAAGGAACTTTAGTAATCGTCTTATTATCTGCTTTATCTGTAACAACCAAATTTACTCTGTCAAACATTGTAATATCCATTGGCCAAGCGATTAAAGCCATGAAATAATCTTCTTTATAGAAAGGTGTCAATGAAAACTTCTCAGTATCATTAAAAGAGATAAAAGCTTCTTTTAAATTGTCATCTTTTACTTTTACAACAACAACTGCACTACCACCTCTTTGAATATATCGAGAGTTACCCAATACATTTGCTATAGGTTTTTTTGTATCAATTTTAACATCAATAGTTTTAATTAATTTGTTACCTTCTAAAAAATTCCATTTACTATTATCAACTACCTCTATTTCTAATAGACTTTGATTACCTTTGTAAAACATATCAAGTTTAGGAGGAATAATATCAAGAGTAAGCTCTTTTGAAGTGCTATCTAATACTTTTTGATCTAAAACAATATTTTTATCTCCATCTTTAAATGTGATTTTATAATATTTTATTCCAGTATCATCTTTAATTTTAATTTGTACTTTAGATTTTAAATTCCAATAAATACTATTTTGTGATTCTATAGTTGGTTTATTTTGTTCAAATGCAGGTGATAAATATACGTAGGCTAATCCTACTGCTATTAGTAGTAAACCAATTAATATTCCAATTGGACTTTTTTTATTCTTTTTAAATGTCAAAATATTTCCTCAATCTATTAAATTACACTTAATTATAGCCAAATATTATTTAGTTTCTCTATAAGTTATTTTTAAAAAGGAGCTTAGTACTTACTCTTTATGATTCTATTTGAGGTGTTTTAGTTACTTCTAATTTATTGTATTGACTACTGAGCGTAGAATTCTTTTTTTTACCTTCACCTTCAAAAATTCCATTTTGTTCAATTATTAAATCATCATATTTTATTTTACCTACAACCCTTCCCGATCCTAAAATATTAACTTGTCCAACATCAAATAAACCATCAATCATCCCATTAACAATTAATACTTTTGCACAAATTTCGCCTAATACTTCACCATTTTTACCTATAGTAACATCCTCAGTAGCGACAATAATACCTTCAAACTTCCCATCGATGAAAATTGAACCTTTAGTATCAATCATCCCTTTCATTGTTGTACCTGTATTTATTACTGTTGTGCCAGTTTTTTTTGTTGGTTTTTTATCAGTTTTATTAAAGATTCCCATTTAACTCTCCTTTGTTTTTCAAATATCTCTTCATAGTTTTTCATATTCCAAGTAGTAAAATGTACTGGATTTAGAACTTTATTTGCATGCTTTATCTCATAATGTAAATGAGGACCATTACTTCTTCCACTATTCCCACTTTTTGCAATAATTTGACCTTTACTTACAACATCACCAGCTTTAACATTAACAAAGCGTAAATGACCATAAATTGTTTCAAAACCATAATTATGAGAAACAATTACTACTCGTCCAAGAGTACCCTCATTTTTGGTTTGAACATACCTAACTACTCCATCAGCTGTAACTTTTACGTCAGTTCTTCTTGCTGCTCTTAAATCTAATCCATTATGATATTGTCTTTTATGTGTGGTAGGATGAGTTCTCCAACCAAATTTTGAAGTAGTAATACAAGTAGGTAGTGGGCATTCACTTGGTATCGTATGGAGCATAAATATTTTTTCTGATGATGACAATTTAGCCAAGGTAGCTCTTTGAATCAAAGATACATCATCTTCTTTATTTATACCAATAATCTCTTCAATATCATCAAGTTGAGAACCTAGCTCTTCAATTTGTGAACTCAAGCTTTCTATTTGAGTGATTTTAGTTTCTATTTGTTTACTGTAAACACTATTTTTAGATTTTAGATTATTTTTTTCTATTGATAAATTATTTACATTGGTACTTAATTTTGAAATGATAAAAAAACTTACTGTAACAACAAACAAAGTTAATAAAATGGTCCATAAAATAACTTTTTTAATAATTTTATTTACGCTAAAAGATTTAGAACTATTTATATCTGAAATCGTAATAACTAAACTATCTTTTTTCATATTCAGTGTACCCTTTTAAAAACATTTCTATCACTGCAAATGAGCCAAATATAAAATAATAATTTTTCTTTTGCATATTCATTATATCAAAATCACTTACATCTAAAGTTAAACCGCGTATAGTTTCTTCTAAAATAACTTTATTTACTATACGATTATCATCACAATGAATAATTTGTACTTCAGAAATATAAGGGTAAAGAATACTAAGAACTTTTTTAAAATCTTTATCTTTAAAACTATTATATACTAAAATAAATTTTTTCTTTTCTTTTTTAAGCTCTTTTGCAATTGCTTCAGCTGCTAAAGGATTGTGACCTACATCAATAGTAATGTTATTATTGAGTTGTTGATATCTACCAAATAGTTTTGGTAATTTATATTTAAAACTTGAAAAACCTAAATAATCTAAAACTGATAAAACTACCTCTAAATTATTTTGCAGATAAATAGGCAAATTTTTACCTTCTGAAGTCAATTCAAAAGTTTTTTTTATTATCTCTTCTTTATCTTTTAATATCTCTTTTTTTATAGTATCTACCTCTTCAAACACCTGATTTGACAAAATAAATCGTTTATCACAACTTCTCATTTTAGTTGCTGCAATTAAAGATACAGTATCACCTAAAAAATTTTGATGATCCAAACCTATTGCTGTTACTATTGTTAAATCATTCTTTACAACATTTGTTGCATCAAATTCCCCACCAAGACCTGCTTCTAAAACGAGATAGTCTTTTCCACTACTTAGATATAAAGCAAGAAGTGTTGAGTATTCAAAATAAGTCAATCTTTCTAATAACTTTTTTGATAAAATTTTTTGTAACTGTTTATGAGAAGTATTTAAAGTTTCATCATCAACATCATCTCCATCAATCCAAATTCTTTCATTAAATTTTAAAATATGAGGAGAGCTATAATGTAACACTTTTTGATCTAATTGTAATAATAATGAAGAAAGGTAACGACCAGTACTACCCTTACCATTAGTTCCAACAATGTGTATAATGTATGGTAAGGCCACATGTTTAGATAATAAGTTCCAAGAGTCTCGAACTACTGTATAATCTATCTTATCATAATAGAGACCCTTAGAATCTAAAAAAGATTCTAAGTTATTTATAATTAATCCTTCATACTATTAACAGCAATTTTTGAGAAAACGTTATTTAAGGCTTTTGTTGAAGCAGACTTAATAGCAAGCTTCTTTTTCTGATCTGTAATAGTAGAATCGCTATCAACAGTATAATCATAATAATCATTCACATTTATTGTTTTCATTTTTTCATCTATCTTTTGATATGTCATTTTTATATTTACTGTTGTTCTATAACTTTGTACATATCCATCACTATCAGTACTAATCGAAGAATGACTAACACTTGAAAGAGCAACCGTTACATAAGTATCAGCTTTTGCTTTATCTTCAACTAAATTGACTTTAAATTGATTTAAAATCATTTCATTCATTGCATCTTTTACAAATACTGAATTTTCAGAATTATCTATATCAACTTTTAAATCAACATATACAGCACCTTCTATTGCATTTTTTGCATAATAAGAAGCTGGTTTATACCCACATCCAGAAAACAATACAAATAATAATAAAGAAGATAATAAAAATTTCATAATTATCCTTTTACTACAAGGTTAACTAATTTATTAGGAACAACTATCTCTTTAACCATCTCTTTTCCATCAATCCATTTCTTCGTAACTTCCATTGCTTTTGCTAAATCTAAAATCTCTTCTTTTGTAGCATCTGGAGAAACTTCAATTTCTCCTCTTTTTTTACCATTAATTGTAATAGCTAAAATAATGCTGTCAAGAGTAAATACTTCATCTTTGACTTTAATAATATTATCAAAGTTTTTTCTCTCAAATAATCGATCAGCAATTTCCCAACAAGCATGAGGAATAATAGGCTCTAAAATATTTGACATTATGAAATACCCCTCAAACCATACTTGCTCATTTTTTTGAGTATTTAAAGCATTTAAAGCTTCCATACAAGAAGAGATAAGAGTATTAAAAGTATGCGTTTTGTTCATCACTTCATTTGATTTATTTAAAGCTTCATATACTTTTTTTCTTGCTTCCTTTTCATCTTTTGATAATTCACTATGAACAATCGAATCTAGTCCTTTAAAATTATCAGGATTTAAAGCCGTACTTTTATCATAAAATCTTCGTATAAATCTGTATGCTCCCTCAACCGCACTATCATTCCATTCTAGTTCTTTTGTTGGAGGTGCTGCAAACATCATAAATAATCTTGCAGTATCAGCTCCATACTTTGAAACAATAGCATCAGGATCTACAACATTTCCTTTAGATTTTGACATCTTTGCCCCATCTTTTAAAACCATTCCTTGTGTTAAAAGATTTTTAAATGGTTCACTAGAATTTGTATAACCAAGTTGATTTAATGCCTTTGTAAAAAATCTAGCATATAAAAGGTGTAAGATTGCATGTTCAATTCCACCAACATACTGATCTACATCCATCCAATAATCAGTATCATTCTTATCGATACCAACATCATTCCATTTTTTAGGATTTGTAGCATATCGTAAAAAGTACCAAGAAGATTGTACAAAAGTATCTAATGTATCAGTTTCTCTTGTAGCATCTTTTCCACATTTAGGACAACTTGTATGTTTCCATGTAGGATGATTTTCTAAAGGATTCCCTTCTCCTGTAATCTCTACATCTTCAGGTAAAGCAACTGGCAAGTTTTCAATTTTTTCAGGAACAATACCACAATCATTACAATGTACAAAAGGAATCGGAGCTCCCCAATATCTTTGTCTTGAAACACCCCAATCTCTTAGTTTATAATTGATTTGTTTTTTACCTAATGATTCTTGCTCAAAATCATACAAAATACCTTTTTTAGCTTTTGTATTCTTTTGTCCGTCATATTTATCACTATTAATAAGTTTACCTTCACCAGTAAAGGCTTCAGACATATCAGTATCATTTTCGATTACTACATTTATAGGTAAATCATATTTTTTAGCAAATTCAAAATCTCTTTGATCATGTGCAGGTACAGCCATAACTGCACCTCCTCCATAAGAAGCTAAAACAAAGTTAGCAACCCATACAGGTACTTCTTTTCCAGTTAAAGGATGAATTACAGTGATTTCTAAGTCTAAACCAGTTTTCTCTTCTGTCGCTCTATCTCTCTCAGTTACTTTTTTCATAGCATTAATAGCTTCAATTTTTTCGTCACTTAAAAGATTATTTTCGATTAAATATGTAACGATCTCATGCTCAGGTGCAAGAGCAGAATAACTAACTCCATACACTGTATCAGGTCTTGTTGTAAATACTGTATATTTATCAAAATTATTCGCTAGCTTTGTTTTTGAACTATCACTTAAAGAAAAATCAAACTCTAAACCTTCACTTCTTCCTATCCAGTTTTTCTGCATAGTCAAGACTTGTGATGGCCATTGACCTTCTAAATCTTTTAAATCATCTAAAAGAGTTTGTGAAAATTTTGTAATAGCTATATAATATCCCGGCATCTCTTTTTGTACAACTTCAGTTCCACATCTCCAACAGCAACCCTCTTCGAGTTGTTCATTTGCTAAAACTGTTAAGTCATGTGGACACCAATTTACTGTTGCAGATTTTTGATATAAAAGACCATCTTCATACATTTTTATAATGAATTCTTGTTCCCATTTACTATAAAGTTCATCACTTGTAGCAAACTCTCTTGTTTTAGAAAAACTTAAACCTAAACCTTCAAGCTCTTTCCTCATATAATCTATATTTTCATATGTCCATTTTTTTGGATGCGACTTATGCTTGATTGCCGCATTTTCAGCAGGCATTCCAAAACTATCCCAACCAATTGGATGTAAAACATTAAAATCATTTTTCCTAAAGTGTCTAGCAAATGCATCACCAAGACAATAGTTTCTTACATGCCCCATATGTATTCGTCCACTTGGATATGGGAACATACTCAAAATAAATTTTTTTTCTTTTCCACAATCTTCATCTAGTGGTTCATTGGTATTATTTTCATTCCAAAAAGTTTGCCATTTTTCTTCTATGGCAGATGGGTTGTATTCCATTTTTAATATTCCTTATCTTGAGTTTTTGCACTCTCTATCAATGCTAGTGCTATTGAGAAAACATTTGCTACGACTGCCCCAATTGCAAGCGCAATAGCTAAGTCAACATTATCAGTAAATGTAAAAACAATAAAAGCTGGAATAAGATGTAAATCTGCAACCAAAGAACTTGCTAATAATTCAGCAGCTAATAAATTTCGAACACCAATTTTTAAAATTGTTGATATTACATTTACGCCTGCTGCTAAAAATAAAGCTATCTCATTTTGTTCATATAAAAACCCTGCTGTTGTTGTTAAACTCATCAATGAAAAGAATATATAAATTACTTTACCCCAGTCCATAAAAACTCCTAAAATTATTATCTATTATTTTTGAATTGTATATTAAAATTGGTTATAGCTTGGTTAATAAGAAAAAATATTAATTTAAACTTTAATTTACCCAAATTATTGTAGTATTATTTTGATAATAAAAATTAAATATTGAGGCTTATATGAAATTTATTCTACCACTTCTTATTTCTGTATTCATAACTGGATGTACATTAACAAATATCAATCAATCAGAAAAATCTAGTCAAGAAGAATCAGCTAGCGCTCTTGCTTTTAAAAAAGAAAAAGCGGCCATTGCTCTTGCTAAGAAAAAAGAAAAAGCAGCTATTGCTATTGCTAAGAAAAAAGAATATAATGAATTTCTGACAAGATACAATCTAAAAAAAGAACATGTTTATTCTAATTTAAATGATACAATTATTAGTATCGCAGAACAATTATTTGATAGTAAATCAAATAAAAAAAACCCATCTAGAGTTATCCTTACTTCATTTGTAGATTTAAATGACTTAGAAAATACATCTACATTTGGTAGATTAGTGAGTGAAAGTATGTTTAATGAACTTCACATTAGAAAATTTTTAGTTACCGATTTCCGTGGGAAAGAAAATGTATCAGTAAATAAAGATGGAGAATTTCACATCACAAGAGATGTTGAAAAGTTAAAGGATATTGTTGATGCAGTTGAATATATTCTTGTTGGTACGTATGTTAAATTTGAGAACAAAAGTCTTCTTATTAATGCTAGAATTTTAGATTCTATCTCAGGAAATGTATTCTCATCAGCTAGAGTTGTTTACCAACCAAAAGATTGTTCGCTATTTGATATATGTGAAAAAAAGAACATAGTAAAATCAAAAATTTCCAGAACTCTTAAACCGCAAAGAACACCTAGAAAAATAAAACCAGAAAATAAAACACCAATTATGATTATAGAAGATAACTAGATGATTTTAAATAGACTTAAAAAGGCTAGTTTACTTATTTTAACTGCACTTTTATTGAGTGCATGTACTCCTAAAGATGTGATAGTATATCAACAAGAAGATGAACTTTTAAACTGTCGAAAATTAACTGGTAAAATTGCAGAACTTATGAATATAAATAATGAAGTGAATCTAAATACAGGTCTAGAAAAACCTAGTTTAGCATTATGGTATTTTTTACCTCTTGGAGGAGTTATAAATCAAATAAATGCAAGTGAAAGTAGAAATAAGATTGATGATAGATTCAGTTATCTCATTAACTTAAAAGCCAGACAAAATTGTGAATTTACAGATAAAGAGAGAGAATTTGCAAAATTAAATGGAAAAGGTAGATTTTCAGAAAGACTAGAACAATGGTCAATCGATATCGAGAATAGAAGAAAAGAGATGGAGTCAAATCAATGAGAAAAATAAAACTACTTAGTTTAATAGCTGTAATGATACTTTTTACTGCGTGTAGTATACCAACACTTAGATACAATCATGAGCTCCAGAATACTGACTATGATAAAATAATCTCCAATTTATTACAAAAAGCTTCTTATCAAATTTTTCCAAATATGAGAATGGATGAGATACTTATTGTTCCAAACTTTGCAGAAACTACAACACTAAAAAGTAATACTAGACTAAGTTTTATACTCTCAGACACTTTAAAAAATAAACTTGTATCAAAATATAGTTATACAGTAAGAGAAATTGAGTTATCAAAAAATTTTAGATTTGGGGATGAAGGATTTAAAGTTTTAACTCGTAATTCTAAAAATATTAATAATACTGTAATCAACTCAAGATATGCAGTAGTTGGTACTTATACCATAACAAAAAATCAATTATTATTATTTTTAAAGTTTATTAATATTAGAGATGGTTTAATTCTTGCATCTTCAACATATAGTGCAAATTTAACACAAGAAATAGTAGATTCAAATGAAGTTGTTGTAAATAAGCCATTGATTTATCAACCAATGACTTTATAATAATTCTTTAAACATAAGATTAAATTTTATCTCACCACGAAATTCATTTTTTGATATCGTGGCATTAAAACTAATCTTATCTTCTATCTCTACCCCTTCAAAATCTACAAAAATCACTACTTCTATACTTTGAAAAGTATCACCTACTGTTAACTTCGTAAATTCTTTATTTTTACCCATTTTAATAATATTTAGAACTTCAACATCTAGAAAAGTTAAAATAGGATAAGGGTTTGTTATTCCAAATGGACGATAAGATTCTATTAGCTCATATACTGAAGATGAAACATTTGAGATGTTAAATAATCCTAAACTATGGGTACTTTTATCTTCCGCAAGCTTAGGTAATACAGTTATATTTTTATTTATTTGCCTTGTAAACTCTTCTAATTTATTTGTTTGAATACTTAATCCAGCTGCTTGCTTGTGTCCACCAAAACCATTAAGTAAAGAACTACAAGTTTTAATTAATTCATATAAATTTACAGAAGAAGTACTTCGACAACTTGCTTTTGCAACATCATTATTAATACTAAATACAATAGATGGTTTTTTATATTTTTCACATAATTTGGAAGCAACAATACCAACAATTCCTTCATTCCAGTTTTCACTAGCAACTACAACAACAGGTAAACTTGTATCAACTTGACCTTTTGCTTCGTTGAACATTTTTAACTGATCTTCTTTCCTCGATTCATTTAATTCTATTAAATAGTCTAATTGCATATTTGCTTCAAATTCATCATAAGATAATAAAAATTCTAAAGCAATAGAAGGATCTGCCATTCTTCCTGCACAGTTGATAAGAGGAGCAATTTTAAAACCAATATCCTCTTCAGTTACATCAACCAAATTATATCTTTGTCGTAAAGCAACTATAGCTGGTCGAGTTGAACTTGCAAGCGCTTTTAATCCAGCTTTTACCATTGTTTTATTCAAACTCACCATAGGCATAATATCTGCAACAATTGCTAAACTAAGTAGATCAAATAATTCCATTAAATTATATTCAAAATTAAGTGCTTTTTTTATCGATGCACATAAATACCAAGCGATTTGTGCCCCACAAATTTCTTTAAAAGGAAAAGGGCAATTTTCTTGTTTTGGATTCACAATTGCAAAGGCATTTGGTAAAATGTCCCCTACAGTATGATGATCTGTAATAATTAAATCTAATCCACGTTGTTTACAAATATTCGCAGCTTCAACAGCACTTATTCCATTATCTACAGTAATAATAATACCATCATAAATTTGTTCTAAAATAATAGGACTTAATCCATAACCATGTTCAAACCTATTAGGAATAATATGATTTATTTCAATACCTAACGCACTAAAAAAAGTAACCATAATAGATGTTGATGTCACACCATCAACATCATAATCTCCTACAAGGTTAATCACTTCATCATTTTCAATAGCTTGAATTATTCTATTCGTCGCCTTCGACATATCTTTAAATTTATTTGGGGTTGGTATACTTTTGAGTGTTTTAAAAGCATCATCTTGTATTCTACTTGATAAAATTTTATCAATATCCGATATAGTTAATTCTTTGTTCATATATTATTATAACGTTTTTAAACTCTTTTTGGATAAAATAATTGATAAAATTAAATATAAATTTAGGAATAGTTAAATGGAAAAAGCAAAATATATTTGGATGGATGGTAAGCTCACACCTTGGGACGAAGCAAAAGTTCATGTTCTAACACATACTCTTCACTATGGAAACGGTGCTATTGAAGGTACAAAAGCATATAAAACAGAAGATGGTAGATGTGCTATATTTAAACTAAAAGAACATACACAAAGACTTTTAGATTCATCAAAAATGACACTAATGGATGTTCCATATACCTTAGAAGAATTAAATGCTGCTCAAATTAAACTTCTTCAAGAAAATGAATTATTTGAGGGTGCATATATTAGACCTCTAGTATATTTAGGATATGGAGTTATGGGACTTTATCATAAAGATGCTCCTGTAAATGTATCAATATCTGCATGGAAATGGGGAGCATATCTAGGCGAAGATGGTTTAAAAAATGGTATTAGATTAAAAATATCTTCAATGACCAGAGGTGGAAACACTTCAGGAATGGGAAAAGCAAAAGCTGTTGCAAATTATCTAAACTCACAAATGGCAAAATATGAAGCTGTAGAAGCTGGATATGATGAAGCACTAATGAGAGATGACCAAGGTTATGTTGCAGAAGCGAGTGGAGCTTGTTTTTTCATGGTAGAAGATGGAAAACTAATCACTCCTCCAAATGACAACTCATTAAAGTCTATTACTCAAGCTACAGTTATTGAATTAGCTCAAGATATGGGTATCGAAGTTGTAAGAAGAAGAATCACTAGAGAAGAAGTTTATATTTGTAGTGAATGTTTTTTAACAGGAACAGCTGCAGAAGTTACACCAATTAGAGATGTAGATGCAAGAAAAATTGGATCTGGAAGTCGCGGACCAATTACGGAAAAACTACAATCTGCATACTTTGATGTTGTTGCAGGTAAAAATCCAAAATATATAAAAGATTTAACATACATTAATTAGAATAAAGAGTTAAGATAATATAAAGTGCAATAATATATTATTGCAAATAATAAACAAAAAAGGGAATACAATGCCAATAGATAATGACTATTTTAAAAATAGACAACAAGAGAAAAAAGGTTCAAATAACCAATCAAACAATAACGGTGGTGGAGGAAACGGTGGTGGATTTGAACCACCATTTCAAGCACCTGAAATGTTTAAAAATTTCAACAAACAATCAGGAATTATATATGCAATTATAATTATAGCGATAGGTTTATTCATGACAAAACCTTATGTTATTGTTAACTCTGGTGAAGTTGGTATTAAAGTAACTACTGGTAAATATGAAACAGAACCATTACAACCAGGATTTCACCTTTTTATTCCAGTAATTCAAAAAGTTATTACTGTAGATACAAAAGTAAGACTTATTAACTATAAATCATTAGAAGATATGAGTGGAATGGGTGCTGGAATTAAAATCAATCCAGCTATTAATATTCTTGATGCGAGAGGATTACCTGTTTCTATTGAATTAACTGTTCAATACAAACTTTTACCATCAGGAGCACCTTTAACTATCTCTACTTGGGGACTTTCATGGGAAGATAAAATTGTAAATCCTGTCGTAAGAAATATCGTAAGAAATGTTGTTGGTGGATTTAATGCGGAAGCATTACCTACAAAAAGAACTGAAATAGCTGTTATGATTGAAAATGGTATTAGAACTGAAATAGAAGCGTTACAAGGGAAACCAGTATCAATCGAATCTGTTCAATTAAGAGAGATCGTACTTCCTACAAAAATTAAAGAACAAATCGAAAGAGTTCAAATAGCAAACCAAGAATCAGAAAGAGTAAAATACGAAGTTTTAAGAACAAAACAAGAAGCTGAAAAAAGAGCGGCTAAAGCTACTGGTGATGCTGAAGCAAACAGAATTGAAGCACAAGGTCGTGCAGATGCTGTTACTATTGAAGCAGATGCACAAGCAAAAGCAAATAAGTTAGTAGCGCAATCATTAACTACTAAACTTTTACAATTAGAACAAATTAAAGTACAAGGTAAATTTAATGAAGCACTTAGCACTAATAAAGATGCTAAAATATTCTTAACACCTGGTGGTTCTACTCCAAATATTTGGGTAGATACAAAAGACAAATCTAGAGATTCATCAATCAGATAAGTAAAAGGGAAAAGATTTCCCTTTTACGATATCCTTTATTATGGAAAAAATCAAATACATAATTATAATTATTCTTCTAATCATAATAGGAATGTTATATAAACAATTATTAGACTATCAAAACATCTCATCTTCATTACTAGATAACAACACACAAAGTTTAGGTAAACACCAAAAAACTAAAGATACATTAGAACTATTACAGATAGAAAATGAAGAACTCAAGGATAAAATCATTTCACTTGAAGAGTCATTAGCCTTAATGAAAATAAAATATAATAATCAAAATTTTATACAAGATAATAATAGAACAAAAAATTTACCAATGGATATAAATCCATTAATAAATGAAAATAATGAAACTTCTTTAAAACAAAACCTAACACCAAATATCACACTCGATAATGAAAATGAAATTACAGGTTTTGGACTGCAATACAATCAAAAATTTTAAAAGGCAATAAAGATGCAAAATATAATCAATAACGTAGACTTTGATAAACAAGATGGACTTATACCCGTAATTGCTCAAGATCATGAAACAAATGAAGTATTAATGCTTGCATATATGAATAAAGAAGCATTAGAGCTAACTATAAAAACGAACTATGCTCATTACTTTAGTAGAAGTAAACAACGAATTTGGAAAAAAGGGGAGAGTTCTAATCACACACAAGAAATACAATCTATGCAAATAGATTGTGATAATGATACATTGCTTTTAAAGATTATCCAAAATGGTGTAGCTTGCCATACAGGAAGAAAAAGCTGTTTCTTTACAGAACTAACAACAAATGAAATTTCAAGTGATGTAGAGATCGATACAACTGCAGCATATGGAGTAATTGATACTTTATATCATACTATTCAAGAGAAAAAAAATGATGATCCAAAAAAATCTTATACTGCTAAACTACTCCAAGGTAAAGAAAATTCAATGCTTAAAAAAATAGTAGAGGAAGCGGGAGAGTTTACATTTGCTATAAAAGACAATGACACAGAAGAAATAATATATGAAGGTGCGGATTTAATGTACCATTGTTTAGTTGCAATGGCATCAAAAAATGTTTCTCCAGATAGAATTAAACAGGAAATAAGTAGAAGATTTGGAATAAGTGGAATAGAAGAAAAAAATTCTCGATCGGAAGTTTAGTTACTTTTATACACTAACTTATAATTTGAGCTAATTTATCATAAAAATTAGTTTCATTTTGTAACAAAAATACTCTCCTTTAAAATTATGTAATAAATTTTATTAGTTTACTATTTTTATACAGAGTAAACCAAGAAAAGATTTGTTATAATAATACTAACGAAAGATGATTCAAGTTACATCTTAATATTTAATACCATTTAATATCACAAAAATATTAAAAAGGTTAAATAAAAGACAACTTTATATTAGATTTTCAACCACCTCTTTGAGGTGTATTTAAACAAAAAGGAATTTGCATGGCAGATTTAGTAAACGGAACAGTAAAATGGTTCAATAGTGAAAAAGGTTATGGTTTTATTGAGCAAGAAGATGGTGGAAAAGATGTATTCGTACACTTCAGACAAATCAATAGTAATGGTTATGAAAGAGCAACATTAAACGAAGGTCAAAAAGTGACTTATGAAGTTGGTGAAGGTCAAAAAGGTCCTCAAGCAGAAAACGTTACAGGACTGTAATAACATTTAATATTTTGAGCTTTTAGCTCAAAATATTTTTATATAATTTATCTAATCTACGAAAAAAATCCCATTTTTTTATCTTTATCAAACATACTTTTTTCTTCTTTTAAAATTTCTTCAATGAAATCATTTGTAGTAAATACAGGTTCATCTTCGATAGCTAATTTATAAGCAGTATTTTTTATCACTAATTCAATTTGTCCACCTGTTAAATTAGAAAGGGATAATTTATCACAATCAAAATCATCAGATAAAGGCAAAGTATCAGGAAGTAGTTTTTCCCATAATATTTTTCGTTGAATTTCATCTGGTTTTAAAAATTCAATTTTATAATTGAATCTACGTGAAAATGCTTTATCAATACTATCGAGTAAATTTGTAGTTGCTATGAGTATCCCATCAAAATTCTCTATTTGTTCTAAAAAAATATTTTGCATTTGGTTATGCATCTTATCGCTACCACTAATCTGACCGCTCACTCTATTACTTAAAAATTGATCCGCTTCATTAAGTAATAAAATAGGTTGTGATTTTGTTTTAATACATAATTCTTTATAATCATCAAATATTCTCCGTACATTTTTTTCACTTTCACCTACATACATAGAGAGAATTTTACTACAGTCAAAACTCAATACTTGACGCTTAAGAGATTTTGCAAGAGCTAAAGCGGTAATAGTTTTACCAGTACCAGCTGCTCCATAAAATATAATACGAGCATCGATACTTTTCTTTTTATCCTTAATACCCCATTTTTTCAACTTATCAATTACTTTTTTATCTACTTGCTTCAATAATAAATTAAGAGTATTTTTTGTTTTTTCATTTAAAACTACATCATCCATTGACTTTTTAGGTTCAATTAATTCAAATAGCTCTTGCTCACCAATCAACATATCTAATTTAATTTTTCTTTGTCGTGTTTCTTTTTTAATAGGATGAGAAATTTGATACAGAATTTGTTCAGGAATATAAAAATTCCTATTTATTCCACCAAAAGGAGTTAACATCTCATCATAATCAATCAAATTATTAGCAATAAGAGTTCCACTTTCTTCTAGTAAACTTCTATATTTTATCTTCTCATAATCATCAGAAGAAACCAATGCAATTAAAGAATTCATATCTCGAATAGATTCATCACTACCAGCATATTCTTCTTTTAAAAGAGAAAGAAAAATCATCTGCTCTTGCTCTTTTAATTCATTGTCTTTAAAAAATTCTTCTAGCATAATAGGAGTTTTAGTGGTCGTAACTCTTTCTTTGATTCTATTTTCAAGTAATAGTAGTTTACTTCTTAATCTATTGGCATTTGGTGAATTTTCGTCAAAATTATGCTTTACAATATTTAACTGCTGTGCAAGTTCTATTTTAAAGAATTGGTCTTGTAAATACTCTAAATGATCACTATATTCTTTTACTTCAGGTAATACTAAATCTAATGAGCCTACTTCTAATAGTTTCAAAAATGAGCTACTTAGTTTAACTGGTGTATTGATAAGCTCTAATTGAGATAAATCACTAACTTTAGTAGCAGAAAAATTACTTTGAACGATCCAACCAAGCTCAAGTAAATTTTTTAATATATATATTTTATCTAAATGCTCATATGTTTTTAAATCATAAAATTCAGATAATATATCTATTACGAGTAAAGTATCAATTGCTAAAATATATTGTTTTGTTAGATGTTGTAAAATTTTCACTTCTTCAACATTACACTTTAACTGTGCATAAATATCTAATGTTGTTATATCTTTTGATTCTATAAATTTCACTACATTTTTCATTTTTCTCCTTCAAACCATAATAATGTATAATTTATATCATCTACAATTTGTTTTTTTAAATCTTCAAACTTATCAAACTTTTTATTATCTCTTATTTTATGTATAAATTCAACTCGCACACTCTTAGGAACATCTTGTTTAAAATCTTCGTCTAACAGATGTGTTTCAATTGCAAATTGACCATCTGTAGTCACCCTATGACCAATAAATGTTACCGAACAATAAATAGTTTCATTAAGCTGTGTTTTTGTAATGTAAATACCTGCTTCTGGTATTAAAAAATCTCTCACATTTATATTAATAGTAGGTACAAATTGTTTTTTACCAAGTCCTTGACCTTTAATTGTAAGTCCACTTAACTGGTAATTATAACCTAAGAATTTATTTGCCAATGAGATCTCTCCATCTCGCAAATATGAACGTATAATACGAGAATGAACTGGCACATTATCAATTTTATATTCAGGAACGATTTCAACATCTCCACCAAAAAAGTCCATTAAATTTTCATTATTATAAGCAGCTCTATGCCCAAAATGAAAATCATATCCAACAACAATTTTTTTAAGATTCGGAAATTCTTCTTTAATTAAATTAACAAATTCTTTTCCAGATAAATGTTTTATATTTTCTAATGGATAAAAATATATAGGATATTTAGTATGTAATTCTCGATATCTAAAAGGAGAAATATTTGCATAGGTAGTTTGGATAACAATAATACCACCATTGTTATCTAATTTTTTAAATAATTCTTGATGGGCTAAATGCATACCATCAAAACCACCTATTGCAATACTTGTTATTGTATTCTTATTTATAACTATTCCTTTTAATCTAATTTGGTATAATATCCAAAACAAATTAAGGATAATATTATTAACTGCAAAATAAATATTTATCAAATAGTAAAAAAATCTAACGATAATTTTGAACCATTAGTGCAAGAGTTTATTAAAATGTCATCAAGATGGGCAAAAGTGGAAGTTCATAGTTTATTTAACAAACAAATTTCAAAAGCCCAAACACTAGGAGAAAGAGAATCACAACAAGCATATAATGAGCTCTATATTCCTAAATTATCTACAGGGTATAACATCGCATTAGATGTGTTAGGACAAAAACTTGATAGCTTTAAATTTAGTAAACTTCTTGAAGATAAAATTACAATAAATTTTTATATTGGAGGAGCTTATGGTTTTGATAGAGCCTTCTTAGCCAAGTGTGATAAGTCTATTTCATTAAGTGAGTTAACCTATGCACATAAGATTGCAAATATAGTTTTATGCGAGCAAATTTTTAGGTCATTGTGTATATTAAATAATCATCCTTATCATAAATAATTTAGACAAAATTGGATATACTCTTAAAATTATATAAATTAGGAATATGAAGTGGCTTCAAGTAAACAAATAGACGAATTAGAAATCATGCTAGAACAAAGACAAATTACAATCGAAAGTAATATTACAGACGGAATAGATAATATTTCCAAATTAAATAATCTAGATTGCAAAGATGAATTAGATTTTGCAGAGGCTAGTAGTGATAGTTTTACATCAGGTATAATCATTAATCAACAAAAGCAAGAATTAAAAGAGATTAAAGAAGCTTTAGAGAGTATTAAAAATAAAACTTATGGTATTTGTGAAATGTGTGATGAGCAAATTGCCATCGGAAGACTAAAAGCAAAACCATTTGCAAAATTCTGTACTGATTGTAGAGAAATTCACGAAAATAACAGTAACTAATTTATAAGGATTAAAATATGGGATTAAAAAAATACATTGTAGGTTCATTGCTATTAGCAATTATTATATTTGGTTATACTTTTAGTATTGCTGCAGGTGATTATAGATTACAGATAGTTGATTTTACAATCATTTTACCTATTGCTATATGGGTTATTTTACCAATGGTTCTTTTACTAGTATTGACAATTATTCATATCTCATTTTATGGATTAAAAAACTATTTTAATACTAAAGCCGTAACAAAAGACTCTCAAAGTATGATTTCTTTAATTAATAAAAGATTATTAAAAGAAACATCAAATGTAACTTTTCAAAATCAAAATTTTAAAGAGCTTGGTTCAATTTTAAAACAACTAGATGTTACCGCATCAGATAGTAATTTTAGTACAGATGACAAAGAAATCACTAAAACAGTTGAACAAGCATTTAGTATAAAATCAGGTAAATATATCTCATCAAAAGATTTAAAATTAGATCCTGAAAATCCATTAATGATTAACAATACAAAAAATAGAATTGATCTTGATGATAATTTTGCATTAGAAATTTTAAAAAGCCCACTTAAAAGTACTCAAGATGTTATTAAATATGCATTCTTAAAAGCATTACAATCAAAATCTATGACTTCTATAAAAAAAGTACTACCAGAATTAACATTAGATAGAGAGATGGTTAACGCTTTATTAAAAAAAGATAGTGAACAAAAAGCTGAATTTTCTATGAATAGTGAAACTATTATAAGTACAGTAAAAAAAGTTGAATTATCAAATGAAGAGCTAATTACTATTATTAAAAATTATAAAAAACTAATGACTCCAGATCAAATAATCAAACTTTTTGAAGATTTGTCTTCAGAAAAAGAAGAATATACTACTGCATATTTATATGTATTAGCTGAGTATGAAATGATTGATAAAATGAGAGATATTTTAGTAAATAGTGCTACTGATGAATATCTTATATTTAAAGCACTTGTAGACCTTAAAGATGCTGGTAAAACAACTTATTCTATAGATGCATTAAGTTATAAAAAATAGTATATGAATAAAACTATAGACTTTTCAAAACCTGTTATTGCCCTAGCGCCATTAGCAGGATATACAGATCTTCCATTTAGATCTGTCGTTAAAAATTTTGGTGTTGATTACACAGTAAGTGAAATGATTAGCTCAAATGCATTAGCATACAATAGTGAAAAAACGATAAAAATGCTAGAAAAATCACCTAACGAAGATCCATTCTTTATCCAACTAGCAGGTAACAAAACAGAAATTTTAATTGCTGCTATTGAAAAAATAAATGAACTTGATGGTATCGCAGGTATTGACTTAAACTGTGGATGTCCTGCACCTAAAGTATTTAATCATGGAAGTGGTTCAAATTTATTAGGCGATTTACCAAGACTTCAAACGATGCTACGAACAATCAAAAAATACTCTAATAAACAATACACTACATGCAAAGTAAGAATTGGTGTAGATGAGAAGATACCTGTTGATATAGCTAAAGCTATTGAGGATTGTGGGATTGATTTTATTGCGGTGCATGGTCGAACAAAAAAAGGTGCTTATAAAGCGGCTGTAGATTATGATGCAATAGCAGCTATAAAGCAAACAGTGAGTATTCCTGTTATGGCAAATGGAGATATCACCGACCTAGAGAAGGCAAAATACGTACTAAATCATACTAAGGCTGATGGAATTATGATTGGACGTGGAGCAATTGGTAAGCCATGGATTTTTCACCAAATATCATCTCAGAATGACACAATTACAAACGAACTTAAAAAAGAAATTATAATTGAGCATTTAACAAAAATGGTTAAACATTATAATGATTATGGTGTTGTAATGTTTAGAAAACATCTACATACCTATTCAAAAGGATATGATGGAGCAAATAACTTTAGAGATCAAGTAAACCATATAACTGATCCTAAAGAGATGTTAAAACTTATAAATCTATTTTTTTAACTTCTAGTCCATTTTGGAAGTCATTAACGGCTTCTAATAATTCTTTTATATCTAATGGTTTTTGCATATACCGAAAAACACCTAACTCATTAGCTTTCATAAAATAATCAAATTCTCCATGTGCTGTTGCTAATATACATGGTATAACAGGATCAATCTTTTTAATCTCTTCTAGCATACTTAAGCCATTCATTTCTGGCATCTCTATATCAGAAATAACAAAATCAAATTTATAATCTTTATTTTGAAAAAAATCTAAACCTTCACGTCCATTAGATGCAATTGTTACATTATCAAAAATAGATTTTAGTAAAGAAGAAAAGACCTTTTGAATTTCAAGATCATCCTCGACATATAGTATACGAATATTTTTAATATTATCCATTTTTTCTTGATTCATTTTTTTCCTTAAACAAAAAAAAAGCCAAGCATAAATGCTTGACTTTTTTAATCAATTGTATTGATTACCCTAAAAATGGGTTTGCATATAATGCAATTAAAGCAATAACAAGTGTATAAATAACTTGAGCTTCGATCATCGCTAATGCAATGAACATTGTAGTCATAAGTTTTCCACCCATACCTGGATTTCTAGCTGTACCAGCAATAGTTGCAGCAGCAGTATTACCCATACCAACAGCACCACCAAGTGCAGCAAGACCTAGACCAACACCAGCAGCAAGTACTGAGTAAGCTTTTAAAGTTTCGTTAGCAACATCACCATCAGCAGCGAATGCAGCAGTTGCCATAGCAACCATTAAGATTAAAATTTTGTTCATAGTAGAACCCTTGTAATAATTTATTTTTTTAAAAGTCTGTTCGGATAGCGTAAACATCTAATTAATTAAATGCCAATACTAACATAAATGCCAATATTTCCCTACTAAATACTCTTAATTAACAGCATTATATAGAAAAACCAATTAAATGTCAAAAGTTTTTTCTATAATTTCAGATATTTTATTAAAACTTTTCTCTAAAGAATAATTATCTGTAATCTTTTGATTTTCTTTTTGAATTTTTTTTAATTCATTTTTATTAATAAGTAAAGAGTCTACTTTAAAGGATACACTTCTATCTTCTTCACTTTGAATTAATGAAAAAACATCAATTAACTCAGAAGCAGGATTAGATTCCATTACAAATACAGCATTTCTATAATACATTGCTTTTAGTACATCTGTTGAAAAATATTTTTGATTTGTTGGTAAAATAAATATATCCGAAGATATAAATAACTCAGCTAAATCCTCATAATCTGATAATAAAAGATACTGAAACTTCAACTCGGATCTTTCCATTTGTAACTTTAAGGGTGTTATCTGTTTTAAATTTGATTCAATTACTAGTGTAAAATTATCTTTGTACATTCTAGATATCACATCTGTTAAAACAGCTAATCCACTTTGAGATAGATCTGTTCCTCTAAAAAATAAAATTTTTGATTCTTTTGCAATATCAAATTTTTTTTTAAAATTTTTTTTAATGGATTTTTCATATTGTTGTTTTTCCAGCAAATAGGGATAGATTACATGTAATTTTGAGATATCAAGACCTGATACTTTTGCAACAATCTCTTCTTTTACCTTATTTGATGTCACAATCACAATACGAGATTTTTCTATTAGATCTACTGCATCACTTGATAAAAAACCTTTATGGAAATATATATCAGGATGTTTTCCATCTTGTAATAATAATTTCGAAAATAAGCTTGGTTTTTTATAGTAGTCTATATTATATTTTTTTTCTAATTGAAGAGTTAAATTTGTTTTATTTTTAATTGCTATTGTAATATTATTCATAAATTTATAGTATTAAAATATTGATTAAAAGCTATTAAATTAAAGAATAGAATACAATAGCTTATACTACTTCTGGAGTAACTCTTTTGTCCATTTTTGTAATAAATTATTTAATTCCTCTCTTGGAACTTCTAAAAAATTAATTGAAAATTTATCTTTTAATTCACATATACCTATACTTCTTGGTCTTACTGCTGTTATTTGAGTATTAGGAATTGTTGTGCCAAAACAAAATATGATATTTTTGACATCAAGTATTTCATCTGTTATCTCTCCACCTATGTTTTTTGTATGTGTGTAATTATCAAATGTTGATATTATTGTTGCAACAGGATGTGACTCTATTTTATTTTTAAAATATTCTAATATCTCTTCTATTGAATTTTGAGATATCTCTTTTTTGTCTAATTCTATTGTATAAATTGGATATTTATCCATAAAGTTTGATTGTTTCATTTTATTCCTTTGATTTGTTATACGTCATAAATGACTCAACAATACAATTAATTGAGCTTACGATATCAGCACCATGTTTATCCATAAAGTCTATTTGGACTTTGTAGATAGTTTTATTATTTTTATTTTTTACTTCAAATACTATATAACCAGCATACAGTTTACTTTTCTTAGTTTTTTTACCCGGATCATTTTTATCATTTTCATAAATATAATATGAATAATTATAATTCTTTTCTTTATCATTTTTTATTTGTATATATGAATCCAGTAAATTTTTCATAACTTTATCTGTATCATTGAGTGAAATATAATTAAATAGTATAGATTGAGAATAAACAGCTTTTTCAACACTTGATGTAAAATGATTGTTTCCAGACTCTATTTGTTTTTGAGATAATGAAATATCCTTATTACCAAAACCTCTTTCAAAAGTTACCACTTTTCTTTGGCATTCTAGTCTTTTTGCTTTACCAGGTGTTTTATCTTTTGTCATTTCGATATAGATACTATTACCTATAAAATATCCAATAAAAACAATAATAAAAGTATATATATACTTTTTCATCTATTCTTGCACACATACATTATGATTTGTTATGTTCTTTAATGTTTGATATATTACAATTAAAATAATCACCGTTGTCACAGTAATCATTACATAGGATAATAAAAGTAATCCAAAACCACCCCTAACATGATACATAAGCATACTACTGATTGACATTGCTGCTATTGGAAATACAAAAGCCCACCATGAGATAAAAAACTTTATCTTTAAAAAATTTTTATACATAAAAGCAACCAATAACGTAAAGAATATTGCAATATTAAAAAGGAAAGTTGCAAAAGTATCAATCACTCCAAACATCTTAAAATAAGCAATAAAACCTACAGCTGGAGGTGCTATAAGAATAAAAAGTGTCGGCATGAACTTGCTTGCTAATTGATTGTGAAATATAATTCTATTAAAAATAATAGAAAAAAGTATAAACCAGAAAAATATACCAACACTAAAAAAGTACATTAATATTCCAGTATCTACAAATCCAACTCCACCAACGGGAACTAAAACATTTCCTACAATTGGTATAAACCATGCAGGATTTGAATGATCCAATTCTTGATTGTGGTTAATCCAAAATGTGATTGTGTGCATAGTTAAATAAAGATGAATAAGTGTTCCAGGATACCAAAGAAATTGACTTATTGTAGGGTTATACTCTTTATATATAATTGATAACATCAAAAGAGATATTGATACTGCAGCAAAAAAGTTTATTCTAATAGGATGAGAAAATTCTTTTTTTACAGCTGATTTATATTTTATATATTTACTTACATATAAAACACTAACAATTACAAACACAATTGATGTTATATACATTAAAACTATACCAAACAAAGAAGATATATCTAACCATACACTTGCTTTTTGATAAGTAATAGTTAATCCACTCATCCCCATTACAATGGCATACATCATAATAGGAAAATTTTTTAGTCTACTTACAGGGGAGGCGATTTCCAAATAAAATCCTTTAATTCATTTATATTATAAATATGATTAGTCATACTTATAATTGAATTTTAGCATTTTTATTATAATAAGTCAATAATATATTAATTATTAATTATATTTATACCTGGCTGTTCTTTTGTTCCAATATAGTCACTAGGAGTTGAATAGTTATATTTGATAACAGAGTAAGCAATACCTACTACAATACAAAATAACACTACTAATTTTACTGTTTTTCTTTTTGTTGGTGATTCCTGATCATTATAGTCGTCTATTTGATCCAATGTGGGTTCATTTTTCATAATTCGATCCTGATTTGTGGGTTTTTAAAGTAATGCATTAAAGCTAAAGCTGTATCTTCTCTAACTTTAAATGCGACTCAAGCAATATTTGAGTTTTCAAGGAGTGTGATTTTCACAGTGTAAGTATAGTGCAAACAATTTAAAAAAACTCTTAAGTTATTACACTAACTTATCATAGTCATAATTTAATTTTATTAAATATAAGATTTATTTATAATCATAACTTTATTAGTTATAAGTAATTTTTATTATACCACTTACAAAAATGCCAAAGAGCATAAAAATGTTGTTTGAGTTTGTTCCCCTTTGCATTTTCATAGATAAATGTTATATAATCATCTTTAAACAAAGAAGATACAGCATTTACTTTTTTAATATCTAGTAGTAATTTATCTTTATATTCGTCGAAAATCCATTCATTAAAAGGGCTATTAAAACCTTTTTTTTGCCGATGAATAATCTCTTGTGGAATATATTTAGAAGCGATTTTTTTGAGTAAATATTTATTTGTATCCCCTACTTTTAAATCACTATTAATACTAAAAGCAGTATCAACTAAACGAAAATCTAAAAATGGGTTTCTAGTTTCTACAGAATTAGCCATAGACATTTTGTCCACTTTGCTTAATAATGCTTCACCAAGCCATATTTTAGTATCGATATAACTCATCCAATCAACGGGATCTTTTTTGGGTGATTCGCACTTAAAATTTGCCACTTTATGTAAAAGTTTTTTTCTTTGACTAGAAGTATAAATTTCACCAAAACTATTATATATATTTTCTTTTTTTACTACTCTACGTAGGTATTCAGCCTCTTTATTACCGCCAAGCGATGATATAATTTCATTTAAAAAAGTAGTTTGCTTTTCATCTAAACTCTTTGAAAATTCATAATACTTTAAAAACTTAGCATAATTATCATATCCTAAAAAAAGCTCATCACTCCCCTCTCCACTTAAAACTGTTTTTATCCCTTGTCTATTAATCTCTTTTGTTAAAAGATATAAAGGAATCGAAGCTGGATCAGCATGAGGTTCTTCAAGATTATCAAATACATCTTCTAAAGACTCTATATATTCTTTTTGTTCTATTTCTAAAGCTGTGTGGTTACTTTTAATATTATTGGCTACTATTTTGGCATATGGAAGTTCACTATATTTTGTGTGCGTTTTATAGCCTACACTAAAAGTATTTATCTTGTGAGTTGTAATTTGTGAGTATATTGTACTTATGAGACTACTGTCTATTCCTCCACTTAAAAGCGTACCCACTTCTACATCAGATTTTAATCTTTTTTCAACACTATTATATAAAATATCTTCTATATTTTTTAAAGCTGTTGATTCATCTGTTACTTTTTTATATGTTTTAATTTTATAATATTTTTTGATACTTAGCTTATTATTTTCATAGAGTAAATAGCTAGCACTATCAAGTTTATTTATATCAGTATAAAAGGTATTTGGAGCAAGTGGAACAAAATATTGTAAATATTGAGAGAGCGCTACTTTATTAAGTTTTGGAGTAAATCCCAAGATATTAATGATAGGTTTAATCATACTAGAAAAAATAAATTTATTTTTTTGGGCATAATAATAAAATGGCTTTTTACCATACCTATCTCTAGCACAAAAATATCTATCTTTTGTACTATCATAAATACAAAAAGAAAAAGCACCATTAAGTAAGTTTAAAAAATCTACATCGTATTTTTTATACAACCGTATCAAAACTTCTGTATCACTACTAGTTTTACACTCCAACTTTTCAGATACAATTAATTCATCGTAATTATATATCTCACCATTAAAAACTATTAAAATATCATCAAATAACATCGGCTGATTTGCTTCTTCTTGTAAATCAATGATGCTTAGTCTTGTATGCCCAAAAAAGTTATTTTTTATTTGATGAACAGAAGTATTATCTGGACCTCTATTTTTCATAATATCTGTGACTTTTAAAAAATCTACATTTGGGTTAAAGTTTGTTCCAACGATTCCGCACATTAAATTATAATATCTACTATATTTTTTACAGCATCTTGATGAATCGTATTGATTAATCTTTTACTTTTATTTAGAATATCTGTTTCTAAACATTTAAAAAAATATTCACTGCTAAGCTCTTTTTCATTTTGCAAAAAACATAAATCATTATCTACTAAATATTTAGCATTATGATATTGATGATCGGCAGCAGCATAAGGATATGGTATAAAAAAAGTTGGTATCCCAACAGCTACAAGTTCCCATAAAGTTGAAGCACCCGCTCGGCTTACTGCAAAATCTGCTTTATCCATTTTTTTTAATAGTTCTTTAGAGAAGTCAAAAACATCAGCATTGATATTTAATTCTTTATATTTTTTTTGAATTGATTCAAAATCTTGTTTACCAGTTTGGTGTATGATACTGATATTCATCTTTTGTAGTTTTGGTGCAACCTCTAACGCAAAATTATTAATAGCACTTGCCCCTTGGCTTCCGCCTAAAAAGATAATAGTACTTACATCTTTTCTTACTCTTGAAATATCAAAAAACTTTTCACTAATAGGATAGTCTTTTACCTTTGAAGTTTCTAAATATGAAGAAAATAGCTCTTTAGAATACTTTGATGTGATCTTATTGAGTCGTCCAACTACTGAATTTTGTTCATGAATATAAAAATCTGTTTTTGTCAAAATACCAGCAAAACTAGCAGCTGCTGCACTAAAACCACCTACACTAATAATTTTAGATACATTATTTTCACGGATAATTTTTCTTGATTTCAGAACAGCCTTAAATATCATCCATAAAGAGATAAACTTTCCAAAAAAATTTTGATTTACAACACCCTTTGTATCTAAAAAATATGTTTTATATAGATTTGGATAATCCTCAAACCATTGTTTATCTTGCCCCTTTGTTGAGCCTATAAAAATGACATGGTAACCTCTATTACAAAATTCGTCTATAAAAGATTTGGCAACGCTAAGATGCCCACCTGTTCCTCCACCTGTTACAATTATAGTTTTTTTCACTTTCAATTTCCTATTTATTTTAAAGGTAGTCTAATGATAAATAGTGCTCCACCAATCTCTTTATCATTTTGAACTTCTATTGTTCCAGACATTCCATCTACTATAAGATTATAAGTCATATGAAGACCGAGTCCTGTACCTTGTGATTTATGTTTTGTTGTAAAATATGGTTCAAAAATCTTATGAATAATGTCATCTTTAATTCCACCAGCATTATCCCCTAGTTCTACAATAAGCTCTTGCTTTTCTACAAAAGTTCGTATAAGAAGTTTTCTTTCTTTTATTTCTCTTTCAACTAATACATCTTTTGCATTATTATAAATATTCATAAAACATTGTACCAATTCATTTTCATAACTACAAATCGATATCTCATTATCTAGTTGTAAATCGATATTTATATCATGATTCTTCACAGAGCCATCAACTAAATGTAAAAAACTTTCAATCGCTTTTGTCACATTAAAAGTTTCTTTTGTATGACTTCCTTTAATAAAGTTTCTAAAATCGTCAATTGTATCTGATAAATATTGAGCATTATTATTTATTGCATCACAGGAGTCATAAAAAATGTCATCTGATAAACAGTCATATTTTTTTTGCATTTTCATTCCAGTAGATGCTGTTGAAATTACTGAAAGTGGTTGTCTCCATTGGTGTGCAATATTTCCTATCATTTCCCCCATTGAAGCAAGTTTTGATTGTTCTGATAATAATTTATCTTTTTTATTATTTTCTATTATATGGTTTCGTAAAGACCTTTCATATTTAGCAAATTCTTTTTCAATTAAAGTCAATAACTTCAACATAATAAAAATAAGTAACAATGTTAAGATTACACTAGAGATTAAAATACTAGCAACTGAAGTATAAAGTTTTTCTTTAAATTCAATCTCTTTTTTTACTAATAAAGTATCTACATCACTTAAATAAGTACTTGATCCTATTTGCCATTGCCAATCATCAAACCCTAAAACATAAGACAACATTTCATCTGGTTTTTTGGTTATGGGGTTAATACAGCCTAAATATTCTACATAACCCTCTCCAGATTTTGATATCTTCATCATCTCCTGAACCGGAAATATACCATTTTGGTTTTGAAAGTTTAATCTATTTTTACCAATAAGTTTTTTATCCCTATTGCTTAATGTAACACCATCATATTGGTCAATAAAAATATACCCATTTTTACCATATCTTACTTCTTGTATCTCATGAATTAAATTCTTTTTTATTTTATCTTCAAAATTTTCTAAATATTCACCAGTACCAATAAACCAGTCAAATTCCTTAAAATATTTTACATATCCTATTTTTTTTGACATCTCTTTTTCAAGTTTTGTATTTTTTGCAGGCTTAAACCAATACCAAGTCAAGAAACCTTCACTTTGTTCTTTTGCTATTTGGGAAAGTCTTCTTATACTATATTCACCTCTAGAATCTTTTAAATCCCACATATTTTCATCTTCTAAATCAGGAGCAGGTGGAAATAAAACACTATCCCCTGCTAATGTATAAATGAAAAAATACCCTCGACCATCATTAAAACGCATTGTTCTTATAGCATCTTTAATGATCTTTGTAATCTCTCTTTCTGATTTCTCTTGATTTTGGGTATATATATTATTTATAATTTTATATACTGTATTTACTCTTCTCTTTATATCATCTTTCAAATTTTTTTCTGCTATATTTTTCTGATATTTTATTTGCCTTGCTGTTCTAGTCACCTCATCTTTAATAAGAAGTTTTTGTTTTAAAAGAAAATCTTCTTTTAAACTTTTAATATTTTCTTGATGTTTTTCAAGATTATTATGAAGAACAAGATATGTAGTTGTAATAGAAAAAAGTAATGCAACAGCAATAGGTAATATTTTTATATATTTAATTAGTTTTTTTACATCATAATTAGTTTTCATAAATATACCTTCCTTATATTAACTTAGTATACTAACATGATTTACTGAAATAAGTTCTTTAAAATAAAAAAGGTCAAAAATTATTAACCTTTAAATTTGGTTTCTATCTCTTCTTTAAGTGATTTCATTCGTTGTTCTAACGAAAGATCTTCTATATTTTCACATAATTTAATAAGATTTTTTAGCATCGGTTTAAATTTTTTAATTGCTTTTAAACTAATATCCTTACTTGTTGATATAGACACACCCAAATCAAAAAACAGACTTACTAATAATTGATTACCCAATAAAGCGGCATAATATATTGGAGGTATATTATAAATATCTTCTTGGTTAATAACTTCATGTGATTGACGATGTACCATTTTAATTACATCAAAGTTTTCTCTCCAAACCGCATTATGGATCACTGTTCTTCCTAAGTTATCGGAAATTTTATAATCAAAATGTACAACATCAGTTAATATTTTAAAAAGTTTGATATTACATTCAGTAGAAACAACTTTATGTAATATCGTCCAACCTAATGCATCTTTAAAATCTTTATCAATTTTTCTACTTATCAAACTACTAATATTATTTTGAAAGTTTTTACAGATAGAAGATGTTGCATTGTTATTCTCAAATACTCGTGAAACATATGCAAAAAATATATTATGACTCTGTTTATTTAGCTGATGTATATTAATTTCATACTTTGTGTATAAATTAAATAATGCAAAATTATCATATATTAATGGTTTGAAAAATAAAGGATTACCTTCTGAATCTAATACTTCCAAAATAAATTTATGATTTTCTAATATATTTTCATTTTCCAATAATATCTGTGCCAAATTTATATATAAAGCATCTTGATCAAACAAAGGTAATAATGTTTCATCTTCCAATTCTAAATTACCCTCTTTGTGTAAAATAAGATTTGTTAGTACCTCAAAAATAGTTTGACCTTTTTTATTTTTTAGTTTAGGTTCAAGTCCATGAGTTAATAATAATTTGATAATATTAGAATACTCCATTCCTGTATATACAAGTAATTCTAATACCGTTTCCCCTTTTGTATTCTGAATATTTGTATCGATATTTGCAAATAGTAAAAATTGAATAAGTTTTAAATCTCTAATTTTTACAGCATTAAACAATCCTGATTCTCCGTTTGCATCTAAGGCATTTATATCTCCTTTATGATCAAGCATTTTACTTACTGTAGCTAATAATGATTCTCTATATTTACCATTTGAAGAAGGGACCTCTGATGCCTTTAAAACAAGCTCCATCATAATTGTATTATCTGTAGTAGTTTGGGCATTTACATTCGCACCATGAGATAAAGCAATATCTATTATAGGATGAACTTCACTACCTCTTAATGCAGTTTTGTATAAGTATGATTCACCTTTAGAATTTAATATCGTCGGATCAGCACCTGCAATAAGAAGATCTTTTGCAAGAGTATCATCTTGTTCAATTTGAGGATGTTGCATTAAAGTATTTCCGTCTTTATCTATATCATTTAATTCTATCCCATCATAGGTAAGCAAGTGTCTAACAAAAGAGTGGTCACCAAAAGACAAAGCATCATATACAATATGCTTTCCTTTGTTATCAAGAGTATTTATATTAGCACCACCTTTTATAAGTGCTTTTGCCATCATAAAATTACCTGAGACTATCACATTTTGAAGAATACTTCTACCATATTCATCTTTCTGGTTTATATCTACTTCTTTTAATTTTAGTAACTCATCAACTACAACAATTTTATTTTTTTGTATTGCAATATCAATTGCAGCTTTATGATCTTTATCAAGAATAGAAGGATCAGCATGATTTTTTATTAACCAAACAGCAGATTTAAAATTGCCTTTTTTTAAACTATTCATTAAAAAGGTATTTTGATTATCATCTTTGTAATTTATATCTACCATACCACTTTTTAAAGCTTCATCTAACCATTCTTCTTTAGGTCTCTCGGATAATAATTCATGCAGAAAATTGTCATTTGTAAAATTTTTTTTAAATAACTTTGTAAACATATCTGTACTACCCTTTAATTTCGACTTTATATAGTTCTTTAATACTCTAATGGTACTAAAATAATTTTATCATTTTATATCTGATTAATTTATTAAATAATAATTGACATTGAGAATTCCTTATGCTAAAATCTCTTAATTACGGGGAAAATATGAACAATACTAGTAAAGATATAATTATAGAAAAAACAAAACAACATATACAAGAAATCCGAAAAAATTCTCCCGAATTAGATAATCAAGAGATGCGAATTGCATTAGGAAAAGTCATTTGTGAACTCAAACTAGCAAAAAAACATGATAATAAAATACTTCAAAAAATATTCACGCTATCAAAGTAAAAGAAAGACATAACCAAACTATGAATAATAAACAACAAAATATATCAATCTTAATTGATTGTGATAATGTAAGCTATAAATATGCTGAAGATATATTTAATGATATCTCAAAATATGGTACAGTAAATATACGACGTGCTTATGGTAACTGGAAAGATAAAAAACTAATCGGTTGGGAAAAATTATTACAACAATATAATATTCAACCAATTCAACAATTTTCTTACACACAAGGGAAAAATGCTACTGATATAGCGATGATTATAGATATAATGGATCTCCTTTATACAAAAGAGTTAACTGGAGTTGCTTTGGTAACGAGTGATAGTGACTTTACGCCTATTGCCACAAGAATATTATCAGATGGACTTACTGTATATGGATACGGAGAAGAAAAAACTCCAAGTGCATTTACAAATGCCTGTTCTCAATTTATTTATGTAGAAAACTTATCAACAAAAGTCAAAACTCAAAAAATAGAAGAGTTAGATACCTCCGCTCAGGAAGAATATAATTCAACGACAGCATATCGAGGGAAAAACTATGATATTAAAAAAGACACTAAACTCAAAAAGTTTATCTTAAATGCAGTACATCAAACAAGTGAAGACAATGACTGGAGTGATGTTAAAGATATAGGGCTTTATATCAAACAAAACTCTTCCTTTTCGCCTATTAATCATGGATTTAATAAATTAGGTGATTTAATCAAAGCACTAGAAGCATTTGATGTTGCATATACTAATGATAGAATGACTATGTTAATTCGAGAAAAAATAGGAAAATACCCTGAAATTAGAAACCTAAAAGATTTTACATTTTGATGAAAATAATTACTATATTTCTACTATTTATTATTACAGTAGAAGCTAAAAACTATAACCAAAATAAAAAAACTATTGCCTTTATTAAAATGATGGAAACACAATACAATTACAAACCATCATATTTACAAAAACTATTCTCTGATGTAACGGTACAAAAAACACCTTTAAAAATATTTTCCATAAAAAAAAGTAAACCTACTGTAACAGAGAAAAAAAACTATCCTATCCATGGGGCATGGGATCGTTATGTTAAATACAAAGTCACTGAAAAAAGAATAGACCAAGGCAAGTACTTTCTTCAGAAGTATAATTCAGTTTTTAAAAAAGTAGAAAAAGAATATGGAGTTCCAGCACAATATATCGCTGCGATTATAGGGATAGAAAGTGTATACGGAGGAAATGTGGGGAAATACCCTGTTTTTGATACACTAGCTACATTGGCATTTGAAGAAAATAGAAGAAGTAAGTTTTTCACTAAAGAGTTAACAAAATTTATTCGATTATCTTACAAACAAAAATTCAATCCAAAAAAAGTAAAAGGTTCATATGCAGGAGCAATTGGTCTGGGACAATTTATGCCAAGTAGTTACGAAGGATATGGAGTAGATTTCAATAATGATGGAAAAGTAAGCCTACAGCATCCACACGATGCAATTGCAAGTATCGCAAACTATCTCAAAGAAAATGGTTGGAAAAAAGGGGAAGAGATAGCCACAAGAGTATCGTATGAAGGGAAAAGGTTTAAAAAACTCAAAACAGGGTACAACACAAAATATCATAGAAAAGAGTTAAGTGGCATCAAACCTAAGCAGGGAAGATGGGAATACTTTGATAAAGTACGACTTATAAAATTAAGTAAAAAATCATATGATGAGCTTTGGTATGCAGCAAAAAACTTTTATGTAATCACAAGATACAATCATAGTGCATATTATGCAATGGCAGTACACCAACTAGCCCAAAAATTACATAAAAATAGATAACATTTAAATATCTATTTTATAGGTAACCGTATTATAAACTCTGCACCTTTATATGTATCATTTTTAAAAGTAAAAGTTGTATTTTGAGCTATAATTACTCCATCCATACCATCTACTATTAGATTATATGTCATATGCAGACCTAATCCTGTTCCTTGTGATTGATGTTTAGTTGTAAAATATGGATCAAATATTTTAGACAAGATATCATTTTTGATCCCGCTAGCGTTATCTTTTATCTTAATAATTGCATAATCATTTTCTTCTTCAATTGATATAAATATATATGGTCTAACTATCTTATTTTCCAATAAAGCATCTCTTGCGTTATTAAAGATATTAATGAGACATTGGATAAGTTCATTTTCATAACCATTTATCTCTATATCTTTTTCTATATCAAGTTCAATGTTGATATTATTATTTTTAATTGTTCCATCTACCAAATTTAAAAAACTATCTATATCTTTTTTTAAACTAAACACTTTTTTGATTCTATCACCTTTAATAAATTTTCTAAAATCTTCTATTGTTTGAGAAAGATACTGTGCATTATTATTAATGGCATCACATGATTTATAAAAATGTTCATCTGTTAAAAAACCATACTCTTTTTCAACTTTCATACCAGTTGCTGCTGTAGATATAATAGAAAGAGGTTGTCTCCATTGATGTGCAATATTTCCTATCATTTCACCCATAGAGACATGGGTAGCTTGCTCTTTTATTGTTTCATATTGTTGCTCAAGTTTCAGCTGTGTATTTTTTAACTCAGTTATGTCTCGTCCAGAACCTAAAGTACCTATGATATTTCCCTCTTTATCATAATAAGGTGTTTTATTGACTTCTAAATATAATAGCTGACCTTTTACATTTCCATACTCTTCAAACTTCATTGCTTTGTTATTTTCAATAACAACTTTATCACTATCAAAACATAATTCACCAAAAGTATGCCATTGCGAATTATCTTTATGTAAATTTCTTTCTCTAAGTGCAAAAAAAACATCATCTTTTCCAATAGGTTCTGAAATATCTTTCGCCATAAGTAAACCATCACATAAGGCTTGATTGGCATACAGATATTTCCCCTCTAAATCTTTTACCCAAAGCATATCAGGAAGTTTATCTGTTAATAATGTTAATAATGCAGAATCACATTCGTTTATTTTTAAAAAATCAAATGACAAGATAAACCTTTCTTTTAATATAATTAAACTTTATACTAAATAGAATAAAGTTTTGATAAATTTTAGACTCTAAACAAATAGAAATTAATAGAATTTAACTATTATTCTCATATTTTCACTATAAACTATTTTCTTTTATCCATTAACTGTGTTAATAATTCTTTATAAACCTCCACCTGATTTGCACCTTGACGAACTATACTATTATCAAATACCATAGTAGGAATTGCATATACACCTCTACTTTTCCAGTATTTTTCTTCATCCTTAACACGTTGTATAGATTTTTTATCATCAAGTCTTTTCATAGCTTCGCTTGCATTTAATCCTACTCGTTCCAACTCATTATATAAAACATCAAAATCATTTATATCTTTTCTTTCTCCAAAATATGCTTGCTGTAATCGTACTTTGAGTTCTGTTTGTTTTCCAAATTCTTTTGCATAATCTAATAACACATGAGCATTAAATGTATTCACTTTTTTCATTTTTGCAAAATAATCAAACTTAAATCCAGTTTCGGCACCAAGAGCGGTCACACTTTGTCTTTTTTTTATCAAACCACCTTTGCTTAGTCTAAGTTTATTCATAAGATACTCATTTGCATTTTGTCCTTGACTTGGCATATTTGGATTAAGCTCAAAAGGATGCCATACTACTTCGACATGATTCTCTAAATTTAACTCTTCTATTGCTTTACTTAATCTCTTATACCCAATAGCACACCAAGGACATACAACATCAGATACAATATCAATTTTTATTTTTTCTTTATTGATGTCTGCATTTAATGTAGTCACTAATCCTAATATCATCATCACTGCTAAAATTATTTTTTTCATATTATTTACCTTTTTTCTCATTATTTAAATTATAGAACAATTATTCTAAAACTTAAGTTTATTTATTATAAAATAAATAATCAAAAAAGGAACTAGATGAAAAATTTAAAAGAACAAACAGAAGAAAAAGTCGAAATGGGAAGAAAAGCAAATCCAGATTTCATGAAAGGTGTAGATGAAATTATAGCTCAAGCAAAAGTTTTTCAGGAAGGGAAAAATGCAATCGAAGTTACAAAAATAGCTCCTGAATTTAATTTGCCAAATGCAAAAGGTGAATTAGTATCGTTAACTGATTTGTTAAAAGAAGGTTCTTTGATAGTGACATTTTATCGTGGAAGCTGGTGTCCATATTGTAATTTACAACTTAAAGCATTACAATCTAAACTTTCAGATATACATGCTCTTGGTGCCCAACTTGTAGCAATAAGTCCAGAAGTTCCTGATGAGTCATTTAGTAAAACAGATATTGATAATATGGACTTTATTATTCTATCTGATCAAAATGCACAAACAGCATCAAACTATGGTGTAGCGTGGGAAGTTCCTGAATTTCTTTTAGAACACATGAAAAATGATCGAAATCTAAATCTTGAAGAAATAAATAATGGAAATGCAAATATCATCCCTATACCTGCAACATTTATTATATCAAAACAAGGAGTTGTTGTCTGGCGTTATTTAGATGTAGATTATCGTACAAGAGCCGAGCCTGATGATATTATTGAAGAGTTAAAGAGATTATTTAACTAATCGGCAAAGATATAATAAATTCTACACCGGTATATTCATTATCTTCATAATTATATGTCACGGTTGACGCCATTATAGTTCCATTCATACCATCAACTATTAAATTATAAGTCATATGAAGCCCGAGACCAGTTCCTTGGCTTTTATGTTTTGTTGTAAAATATGGTTCAAAAATTTTAGGTAATATTTCCTCTGGTATCCCACCTGCATTATCTTTAAATGAGATAATCACATTTTTATTTTCAATAAATGTTGAGACAAATATTAATCTTTCACTTTCTAGTATGGTTAAAACATCTTTAGAATTATTAAATAAATTTATAAGGCATTGAATTAATTCATTAGGATAACCACAAAGCATAATATCATCTTTTAAATTCAATATCACGTTTATGTGAACACTTTTAATTGTGCTATCAATTAAATGTAAAAAGCTAGTAATCTCTTTGGTTAAACTAAAGACTTTCTTTACACTATCTCCCTTAATATAATTTCTAAAATCATCGATGGTATTAGATAAATATTGTGCATTTCTATTAATAGAATCACATGTAGTATCAATCATCTCTTTATTCAGTAAATTATAATTATTTTGCATTTGCATACCTGTAGCTCCTGTAGCTATTACAGACAATGGTTGCCTCCATTGATGTGCTATATTTCCTATCATCTCTCCCATCGATGCTAATTTTGATTGTTCGAATATTTGACGCTCTTGCTCTATATTTTTTTTAAGTTCTTCTTTTATTCTGTGTTCTAAAGTTGTATTCAATTTTTGAAGATCTTCTTTACTTTTATTTAATGCCTTAGTTGTATTATTTATTTCCCTATTCAAATTATTAGTTAAGAGAACTTCTCTTTTAAAAGAAGCTAACATACTGAGATAAACCCCAATCAAAACAGCAATGTAACTTAGCTTTTTTAATAAATGAGCAATGTCAAATCCAAAATCGAAAAGCCTAACTGAAAACGACATAAATAATACTTGCGATAAAAAATTAACTATTAAAGATAAAATTAACCAATGTTCAAATATATTCTTTTTCCATTCCCCTTTAGTATAGAAACCATATAATGCTATACCAAAAAATACAGCGGGTAGAAACTCTTCTGGTCTATGAAAAAATAGATTAGGATAATAAGCTGAGGGTAAAGGAACTAAAGCAAAAAATAAAAACACACTAATTGTTGTTATAAATGTAATGAAATATACTAAATTAGTATTTGTGTCTTGATGTATTTTCCACTTATAATATGCAATAAAAAAGAAAATCGATAAATATAATCGAGAAGCAACCCAACTCCAAGGAATCAGACTTTCAGGAGGAGAAGGATACACGTTTTTAAAAAACTCTGAAGTTACAGTTGCATGATATCCATCTAAAAAACCTGTTCCTAAAAATCCGGCTCCAATAAAAAGAAATAATACCTCATCACGTTTTGCATGAAAACGGACAAGAGAAGAGATACCAATAATTATAGCAAGAATTGTTGCGATAACTTCCATTATAGTATGAAGAGTAGTAGAGCCTCTCCACACAATATCTCTAGATATAATAAAGAAGATTGATAAAGTAATAATAGTTAAAAGATAATAAATATTTCTTTTTTTTACAATACTCAAGTAAATCCTTCTTAATGATTTCTTATTATATTTTATCTTAATTACATAATAGATATTTAACCCATATGTATAAATTATATTCAATTAAGAAAATATAGTCAGTCGTTAATATTAAAAGAAGTTTACTTTATTGGCAATGTAATTACGAATTCTGCGCCTTTATATTCTATACCTTCATAAGTATATTTTTTATTTACAGCCTCAATTGTACCCTTCATTGATTCTACAATAATATTATAAGCAAGATGAAGACCAAGTCCTGTACCGACAGATTTATGCTTAGTCGTAAAGTAAGGCTCAAATATTTTTGTCAAGTTATTTGTAGGAATTCCTCCTCCATTATCTTTTACTCTAATAACCACATAATCATTCTCTATCATTGTGGATATAAATATTAGTTTATTTTTTATTTCATTTTCTATTAATGCATCTTTTGAATTATTAAATATATTAATTAGTGATTGTATTAACCCATTTTCAAATCCATTAAGTTGAATTTTTTCATCTAAAGTACTAATAATATTTATATTGTTTTCTACAATAATTGTATCAACTAGATTTAAAAAATTTTCAATATCTTTGTGTAAATAAAATCTAGTTTCTTTCTTGTCTTTTTTTATATAATCTCTAAAGTCATCTATTGTTTTGGAAAGATACTGAGCACTATTATTAATAGATTTACATGATGAATAAAATTCTTTATCAGATAATAATCCTAATTCCTTACTTACCTCCATAGAACTAGCCGATGTCGATATAATAGAGAGTGGTTGTCTCCATTGGTGAGCGATATTTCCGATTAACTCGCCTATACTTATCATTTTTTCTTCTTGAAATAGTTTTTGCTCTATCTTTTTACTTTTAGTAACCTCTTCAATAATTCTTTTTTCTAAATTTTGATTTATATCTTGTAATTCCTTGGTCTTTTCATCTACTAAAGAAGATAATTTTTTATTCCAAAATACAAATATAAGTATAATGATAAATGCAAATAATATAAATCTTATTAGTAAACTATAATCTACCTTTTCTTCATATTTCAGAGTAATCCATTTATTAAAAATTTTTTGGGTTTCTTTCTCATCGATATTTGATATAAGTTTATTAAAGATATTTAACAAAATTTTATCATCATCTCTTACTGCTGTACCTAACTCCCATTTTTCATCAAACTTACCTGCAATTTTAAGATCACCTGCAAATTCTCTTTGAAATAAATAGCCTATTGAATTTAAAGTTCCAATATATCCAAAATGTTTTCCATCAATAACTTTTTCTAATCCTTCATGAATATTATCTACTTCAATAATATTTAAATTTGGATATGATTTTTTTAGTAACTCTACAAATGCATACCCCTTTGGTATTCCAAGTTTTTGATTGGATAAAGTATTAAAATCATTCACAAAACTCTTATCAAGTTTCGTAGCTAATACTAATGGTGTTTTTAAATAAGGCTGTGTAAAGTTTAAATATTTTGACCTTTGCTCTGTTTTCATAGCTAAAGATATAACATCACATTTTCTTGACTTAGTAAATTCTAATGTTTCATGCCAACTGTCTGTTTTGATAATATTTAAAGGAATATCAAGCTCTTTTCTAAATTTATCAAAATAATCAGAGGATAAACCTATGTGTTTACCATTTTCATCAAACGCCTCAAAAGGCATCCAATTTGGATCAATACATACATTTACAACTTTTTTCTTTTTTAAATACCCTTTTTCTTCTAAACTCAAAGGATGAGAACCTTTATGTTTACTGGGATTTTTTAAAAACCATTTATGTTGAATCTCCAATAGCTCTACTTCTCCCATTACTCTAAGAGATTTATTTATTATACTAGTAGCTTCTGGCCAATCATTTCTAATACTAAAAACCATATTCAATTTGTCTTCTAAAAATATTGATGGTTCTAAGTAAGGCATTCCTATTTTATTGCTGACGTGAAGTATTCCTACTTCTCCAATCATAGCATCTACCGTACCCAAAGAAACAGCTTTTATTGCTTCTATATAGCTAGTAAATAATACTATCTTAACATTTTCAAGTTTTCTTGCTATTTTTAACTCTAATAAGTTACTCTCTAAAACTGCTAAAGATTTTCCTTCGAGTTGTTTGAGGGTAGAAATTTTTTCATCTTGTTTTCTTGTAAATATAAGTTTTTGCATTGAGCCATACATATTTGTAAAATCAAATTTATTTGATCTTTCTTTGTGTGCTACACTCATAGCTAAACCATCAATATTTCCAAGCTCTGCTTCTTTTAAAACTTTTGACCATTTATCAGAATGAAATTTTATTTTTAATCCACTGTGTTTTTCTATTTCATTTACTATATCAATATTATGACCAGTTAGTACCCCTTCATTGTTTTCTATGATATACGGTATCCAACCTTTTCCTATACCTAAAGTTATTATTGGATGATCTTTTAAAAATTGTTTTTCTTTAATAGTTAAATCTATTTTTGCAAAACAAATAGCTTGAAAAAGAAACAATAAAATAAATAGTTTTGCAAAGTGAGATATTTTGGATATAGGCATGATTTCTTTCTATAAATTGGGTATGTTTAAATAATGATTACTTATAACTATAGTACGCTTTTTTAATTATAACGAATTACATATAAAATATATACTCATTAACACCCTTTATTTATGATGAATGATTTGATTCATCACTTTCATGTAACATTGCAGTAATTTTTTCATGAACATCTTGTGCTTCTTCATCTGTGATTTTATCTTCATCGACTAATTGTAAAATATTTTGAAGTTCAACTAAAAAAGACTCCATATCTCTCATCGTCTCTTTGTCCTCATCGGATATCGTTTTAGTTTCATATCCCTCATGTAACTCTTCTAAATAATCTTCAGTCTCAGGAATCATTGTCTTTACTATAACTTGTTTCAATTCATTTTTTATATTTGGCATTATTAGTCCTTAAATTTTTTTGCATTATAGTATATTTATATTCAAATCAAACTTCATAGTATTTTATTAAATTTTAATAAAATAGTTATTATAATATTTATTATTAAGTATTATCTTTATTGAATGGAAAGGTTAAAATTGAAAAAAATAATAATATATTTTCTATTAACAGCATACTCTATATTTGCATCAGAAGTAAAAGATACAAAACTTATAAATTCTATTTCGATTGGATTCGGACAAAATAAATTAAATAAAAATGTATTTAAATTAGGATTACAGAAAGATTTTACTTCCAAAATTTATGAAAATAGAAATGGTTATTTAGAAGGTTTTTATGATTTATCACTTAATAAATGGGACTATAAAGAATCTCAAATATATGGTTTGGCATTTTCTCCAGTTTTTGAATATTATTTTAAAACAAAGATAAAAGACCTAAGCCCTTTTATACATGCAGGTATTGGAGTCACATATATTTCCAAGACATCGGCTGATAATAAACAATATTCAACACATTTTCAATTTGAAGATAGAATAGGTCTTGGAGTACTTTATAAGAAACATAAATTAAGTTTTGACTATTTTCATTATTCTAATGGTAGTATTAAAGAACCTAATGACGGTATAGATATTATACTCATAAATTATATGTATAAATTTTAGATTATCATTTATACATATACTCTATCTACTCATCATCAAATTCTAAAATCTCTTTAATCTCATCTTCATTCTCAATTTTAGAGATATTTGTATTTGCTACTAATATTTCAAGTCCATTTGATTGTAAATCTAAAAACTCTTCGGGAGTTAACATCATCTCTTCATCAGCTTCTACTGAAGATGAACAATAAGGCATACTTCCAAAATCGTAAAATTCATTTTCTTTTACTTTTATCTTTGTTATCCCTTCTGCATTTGTAACTAACTCCCACTCATCAGGAATCTGATAAGTTTCTTCCATTTGTATTTTTATAAATTGTGCCATATTTTACTCTCCGAAATAGATTTTAGGAATAGTATCGAAAATTAGATAGTTTATGAGTTAAAAAGTTTTCTAATCAGTTCTATTAGTATTAGAATCGTTTTAAATATTCTTCTAAATCTCTATAATGACTAGCAACAGCTAATATATAAATAGTATCATTTTTAATCGTATAATATATTGTAAATGGAAATTTTGACACGACACATTTTTGAATCTGATTATCTATTTTTGGATACAATTTTGGAAAAGTTTCAATCCTCTTTACGGACTGTTTAATATCATTTTTAAATCTTGACGCTAAGTTTTCACTTTCTTTTTTATAGTACAAAACAGATGCATCAAAATCGTTTTTGGCAAGCTTTGAGAACTTAATTTTCATCAAAAAACTCATCATAGGATATCGTTTCTAGTTTCCCTTCGTCTAATAATGCTAATCTTTTACGAACTTCTTCTAGCCATTTTTCTTCTATCTCTTTATTTGGAGTATTTAAACTTTGAGTCAATAAATCTGTAATAATAACTCGCTCATCTATAGGTAACTCTAATGCACTATCTAGTATTTCATTTATCGACATAATAATACCTCTTTAAAATTTGTTCTTTAATTGTATCTAAATCCACCTAATCAGTAAGAATCTGATATAATCCATCCTATAGTACATACAGAATATACTCCTTAAGGAGAGCAATCAAAAGCTATAGAGAAACTAAATATAAGTATCATAGAGGGTAATAAATCATGAAAAACACAAGCATAAAAAACATACTTATCTTAGCATTGTCCTTATTTGCCATCATGCTTATTGCAACATTGATTGTGATAGGTTTTAACTTTTTTATTGGACTTAGTACAGATGTACAAAATGATGATGTAGCTACAAGTATCGCAACAGTTGCTTTTGCTATAGCAGTTGGTATTAGATATTTATATGATAAAATATAGTTTAATAATATTTGATTTATTTTTCTTTTCATTACTAAGTTCATAACTCCACAGCGCGGTAATACCTGATGACTTCAGCCCTACTTTATATCTACTATAATTACCATTAGAATTTTTATACGCAATATAATACATCCTATCATTTGCAGTACCTTTATGATATATGACTTTGTACTTCTTTAATTTGATTAGTTTATTTGATTCTTTTTCCATGATGTATTATATTCGATATATGAGTAAGGTACACTAGAGTAGAATATATAAAAGGAAAATAGTTGTTAAAAGTAAAAATATTATTTATTAGTATATTGTTTGTAATATCCTCATATGCTAATGGAACTAAAACTGATATAAAAAATAATGAATATAGTACTAATGAGGAATTTTTGTTAGTTGGGAAAAGATATTTTAACAAAAAGAAATTTTTTGATGCAAAAATTATATTTAAACATTTAATTAGTACAAACTCTCATCAAGCCGAATCTAATTTTTATTTAGGTGAAATTGAATATTTTAATAATCAATATAAAGATGCACTGTTTTATTTTCATAAAAGTTTAGAAAGAGATGACGACAATCACTTCTTACAAAAACTACTTTTACATAGTGCCTTATCATATGAAAAACTTGGTGATATATATAATAGAGATATTCTCTTTGAAAAATTAATCGATTTTTACCCTTTATCTCACGAAGCAAAGGAAGTTAAACAAAGTTTTCTGATTATGCAAGAAAATTCTACTAATCAAACTAAACCAATCATGCCAGTAATTACCCTTGCTATGACAACAGATGATAAGTTTATTATAAAATGGTCAAGTGAAGATAATAATAATATAGTAGCATACAATATTTATAAAACTTCAAAGAAAAATTGGTTTTTCTCAAATGAAATTAAATTATCAAATATAAGAAGTCTAATATTTGAAGACAAAGATATAAAAAGAGGAATTGCATACGAATATAGGATACAATCAATTGATATCAATGGTATAGTTTCGGAAATGACATCTCCTGTCATTTTGATTTTACCTATAAAATAATTTTATGAGAATTTGGTGAATTTATAATGATTCTAAAACTGTGACAACTTTTGTGACAGTTTTATTATACAATAATAAAAATATCTGTAATCCAATTATATGATAATGTATATATCTTAATTTTACAATAATATTTTTTACTTTTTGGATTTGTAATAGTATTCCAAAATAATTATATTGAAGGACTATATAGATGAATAATAGTATAAAAATAACTTCCATTAACTCGATACATCAAGCTATTTTTTACCATAATCTAATTATCAATAATGACAAGGATACAATAGTTATAGACTTTAAAAATGCAAGTTTTATTAGAAATAACTTTATATCAATAGTTGGAATGGGCATTGAGATTGCTAAGGATTCAAAAAAGAAAATCATAGTAAAAAAGTCATTAAATATTAAAGTAAATAGGGCATTAGCAAATATCGGGTTTTTTTCAAAATATTGTACTAATACAAAAAAAGAGAAAGATATTCATGGAACTATGATTCCTTATTCTCATGTGCCATTAACAGATAATAGTAATGAAATCACCAAACTTTATTCATATTTTACAAAAAGACTTCAAAAGCACATGGGTAATCATTCTATTGCTTTGCAAAAAATAATATTTAAAAAAATATTAGAAATTTTTTCAAATGTTTTTAGACATAGTCAAAGTGAATTAGGTCTTATCTGTTCAGGGCAATTTTTTCCAAATAATAAAAAATTTAATTTTACTATTGTAGATTGTGGTGTTGGGATAGACAAAAATGTTAATAATTATTTAATTTCTCAAGTGAAAGATGATAAAAAACTATTAGAAATGAAGCAGTCCAACTATCAAATATTAAATGGACATCAATCAATTCAATGGGCTATACAAAATAGTCATTCTTCAACAGGAAGAGGAGGACTAGGACTTTCATTATTAATTGATTTAGTTGAAAAAAGTGACGGTGCTCTTGAAATAATATCAAATAACGGATATTATGCAAGAAGAAAAAGTGGTAAACGAACAAAGCTATTAGCAAAACCTTTTTTAGGAACAATAGTTAGCGTCGAATTAAATGCAAGTGAAGATAAATACTTCTATTTAAAAGAGGAAAAAAAATGAAAATTATAATTTTTGATATTACAGATAATTCTATTGTAATGTCCAGCGAAGATGGAAAAAAACTATTTGACATTCTATATGAAACATTAAAAAATGGGAAAACTGTTGAATTATCTTTTAAAGGTATTGATATAATTATTTCTCATGTTTTAAATGAATCTATTGGTAAATTATATGAAAAATTTGAGAATTGGGAAGAATTAGATAGTGCAATTACATATCAAGATATAGAACAAGACGACTATGATTTAATTACCACTACCGTAATCCCCACAGCTAAAAATCATTTTTTAGATATTGAGAGAAGTGAACGTTTAGAATTAGAAGTTTTAAGAAAATGAAAAAATTAGATCTATCTATCTTATATAATATTAAACAAGAAAAAAAAGTTTTCATTGATACGAATATTCTTATTTTTCTTTTTTCTCCATATTCAATGTCCCGAGAATATGATACACAAAAAGAAACTTACTCTGAGGTATTAGGTCTATTAATGGAATATAAAAGTAAACTATATATTAATTCAATTGTCATATCTGAATTTATTAATGTTAGTTTGAAACTAGATTTTAATAAAAATTTCAATAAAAACGATGATAAAGATTTCAAAAAAGACTATAGGGGGAGTAAACCATATAAATGTACATTGAATTCAATTTTAGTTCAATTAAAACAAATTTTAAAAATTTGTGATAAAATTGATGATGACTTTAAACAATTTAATGTTTTGGACGAATTTACGGAAAATACAAATTTAGATTTTAATGATGTTCTAATTGCCGATACTGTGATACATAATAAGCTTGAAATATTAACTAATGACCAAGATTTTCAAGGCTATAAAGATATTAATATTGAATGGTACTATAGATAAAATCATTCAGATTTAGTGCTATATAAAATAAACTCATTGATAAGCTCATAAAAAAGTCGGCAGTCTATAGGCAGTCACCTTGTAAATACATAACAAAAAGCAATATTTACTAAAGCCTTTATGATAATCTGATATAATCTTTACCATGACACCATTTAAAGTACATACAGAATATTCTCCAGCAGGAGACCAACCAGAAGCGATAGAAAAACTAACAGCTAGTATAGTTAGTGGTAATAAATACAACACTCTTTTAGGAGTGACAGGTTCAGGTAAAACCTACACTATGGCTAAAGTTATAGAAGCTACTCAGATGCCTACACTTATCATGACTCATAATAAAACTTTGGCAGCTCAGATATACTCAGAATTTAGAGGATTTTTTCCTGATAATCATGTAGAATATTTCATCTCTTATTATGATTATTATCAGCCTGAAGCGTACATACCTAGAAGTGATCTGTTTATAGAAAAAGATAGTTCGATAAATAGTGAGTTAGAGCGTATGCGACTAAGTACCACTTCATCGCTTTTAAGTTTTGATGATATTATTTGTGTAGCTTCAGTATCTGCAAACTATGGTCTTGGTAATCCAGAAGAATATAAAAAAAATGTACAAAAAGTAGAACTAGGTCAAGAGTACTCACAAAGAGCAATGCTTCTTAAACTAGTCGAGATGGGATACAAAAGAAACGATAAGTTTTTTGATCGTGGAGAGTTCAGGGTAAATGGAGATGTTTTAGATATATTTCCTGCATATAGTGAAGATGAATTCATCCGTTTAGAGTTCTTTGGGGATGAGATAGAAGCCATCGCAAAACTAGAATATATGACAAATAAAACAAATGAAGAGATAAAAGAGGTAACCATATATAGTGTAAATCCATTTGTGGTATCTCAAGATAGATTAGCAAAAGCTGTAGAGTCTATCGAAAAAGAACTCGACGAAAGACTAGCTTACTATCAAAAAGAAGAAAAGCATGTCGAATACCAAAGACTCAAACAAAGAGTAGAGTTCGATTTAGAGATGATTGAAGCTACTGGTATGTGTAAAGGTATTGAGAACTACGCAAGACTACTTACAGATAAAAAACCAGGAGAAACACCCTATTCACTTATCGATTATTTTGAAGCGATGGATAGACCCTATCTTTTAATCGTAGATGAATCACATGTAAGTTTATCACAGTTTAGAGGAATGCACGCAGCTGATAGAAGTAGAAAAGAGGTTTTGGTTGATTATGGTTTTAGGTTACCATCTGCTTTAGATAATAGACCTCTGAAATTTGATGAATATATCAACAAAAAAGCAAATTTTCTTTTTGTGAGTGCGACACCAAATGAACTTGAACTTGATATGAGTAGTGAAGTGGCACACCAGATCATAAGACCTACTGGGCTTTTAGATCCAATCATTGAGTTAAAAGATAGTGAATTTCAAGTTGAGCTTTTACACGATGAGATAAAAAAAGTAGTTGCAAAAAATGAGAGAGTTTTAGTAACCGTTCTTACTAAAAAAATGGCAGAAGAGTTAGCTAGTTATTATAGTGATTTAGGTATCAAAGTAAAATACCTTCATAGTGAGATAGATGCCATTGAAAGAAACCAAATCATCAGACAACTTCGCCTTGGAAAATTTGATGTACTTATTGGTATCAATCTTTTAAGAGAAGGTTTAGATATACCAGAAGCTTCACTTGTGGCTATTTTAGATGCAGATAAAGAAGGCTTTTTACGGAGTCGTACAGCGTTAGTTCAAACAATGGGACGAGCCGCTAGAAATAGTAACGGAAGAGTTATCTTATTTCATAAACGCATCACAGATAGTATGCAGTTTGCTATAGATACCACGACAAAAAGAAGAGAGATACAAGAAGCCCACAATAAAGAGCATGGTATCACACCAACGACAACTATTCGACGTTTAGATGAAGATATGAAAGTTGAAGAGTATGATGATATCGCTTTAAAAATGGATAAACTCAATAAAATGCCTGCAGCTGAAAGAAAAAAGATGTTGATTGAACTTAATAAACAAATGAACCAAGCAGCAAAAGACCTAAATTTTGAAGAAGCAATACGACTTCGTGATGAGATAGATAAAATAAAAAAATTGTAAATGTATTATCTTGAGATTAAGACGTGATTTTGAAGTTGATAAAAATATAAAAATTTGAAAAGGACTACAAATCCATATATCTTAGATTATCATTGTTAAATTTCGTAATCTAATTATAAATAACGAAAATGAAATGAAAATGAAATAAAACAGTTCATATTCGTTTTATAATTTTAAAATAAATAGTGATGATTCAGTTCCACTATTGATTTCATGTTGTAAGTATAAGTAACGAAAATGAATTAAGAATGAAATCGTCTATCTACTATTAAAAAGTCATTTAGATTAATCTAATCTATCCTCTCATAAGAAATACCCTACTCCAAATGATTATCAAAATATCATATCAATATTATAAATTAAGACTAAGATAGCACTAATTTATAACTAAAAGGAAAAAAATGGATATTAGTTTACAAGCTCTTTTTGCAGCGTTACCTATATTTGTGGCAGCAGTTTTATTAATTGGTTTACGATTACCCGCAAAAAAAGCAATGCCTATTGTGTTTCTTGTTACCGCAACTGTAGCAGTATATGTATGGGAGGTTAGTTTAAACAGAGTACTAGCGTCATCTATACAAGGATTTCTTATTACTCTTGCAGTATTATGGATTATATTTGGTGCTATTTTATTACTCAATACACTAAAACATTCAGGTGCAATGACAACAATTAGACAAGGATTTAATAATGTAAGTCCAGATAGAAGAGTTCAAGTTATAATCATTGCATGGTTATTTGGTTCATTTATTGAAGGTGCTTCTGGTTTTGGAACACCTGCAGCTATAGCAGCTCCTCTTATGGTGGCGATTGGTTTTCCAGCAATGGCAGCTGTTATGATTGGTATGATGATACAAAGCACACCAGTATCGTTTGGTGCAGTTGGTACGCCTATTTTAATAGGGGTTAATAAAGGTCTTGATTCTGAAGGAATTGGAGCTACGTTAAGTTCAATGGGTTCTAGTTGGGATGTTTATTTACAAATCATTACATCTGAAGTAGCTATTGTCCATGCAATTACAGGAACATTAATTCCATTATTTATGATAATGATGATGACAAGATTTTTTGGAAAAAATAAATCATGGTTTGAAGGTCTATCTATTTTACCATTCGCGATTTTTGGTGGTCTAGCATTTACAATTCCATACGCTTTAACTGGTGTATTTTTAGGAGCAGAATTTCCATCTTTAATAGGTGCGTTAATAGGTCTTCCAATAGTAGTATTTGCAGCTAAAAAAGGTTTTTTAATCCCTAAAGATAAATGGGATTTTGCACCAAAAGAAGAGTGGCCTATAGAATGGGTAAGTAAATTTGAGATGAAATTAGATGCTATGACAGATAAAGTACCTATGTCTTTAACAAAAGCATGGATTCCTTATGTTTTAGTTGCAGCCATATTAGTTCTTACACGAGTATCGGATGAAGCAAAAGCATTTGTTAAGTCTTGGGTTATCCCTTTTAAAGATATTTTAGGAGAAGGGTTAGGATATACCATTACACCTTTATATTTACCTGGTGGTATTTTAGTATTTGTCGTTCTGATTACTTTTTTCTTTCACAAAATGGAATTCAAAGAATTAAAAGCAGCAGTAAGTGAGTCTTCAAAAGTTATGATTGGTGCCGGATTTGTACTTATGTTTACTATTCCACTAGTTAGAATTCTTATAAATTCAGGTGTTAATGCATCAGGGTTTGATTCTATGCCTGTAGCAATGGCAAACTTTGTTGCTACTTCTGTTGGTGATATTTTTCCATTATTTGCACCTATGGTTGGTGCTTTGGGTGCATTTATTGCAGGCTCTAATACTGTATCGAATATGATGCTATCACAATTTCAATTTGGTGTTGCAGATGCGCTAGGATTATCAACCGCATTTATGATTGCACTTCAAGCTGTAGGTGCAGCTGCTGGAAATATGATAGCTATTCACAATGTAGTAGCAGCCTCTGCTACTGTTGGTCTTTTAGATCAAGAAGGTGAGACATTAAGAAGAACTATTATTCCTACTCTTTACTACTGTTTAGTTGCAGGTATCTTAGGACTTATAGGTATGTATGTACTTGGGGTTACCGATCCACTACTAAAATAAAAATTAAGAGGTTTCTTCCTCTTAATTAATACCATTCGATTTAAAAACCTATTCTTTATTTTCAGTTATTATAAAAATTGTATTTTGATTTTCTATTGGAAGTTGTAATATAAAAACTTGAAAAGGACGACAAGCCTCTATATTTTATTATTATTGTTAAATTTCGTACAGTAATTATAAGAAATGAAAATGATGTGAAAATGAAATTGTATACTATTTACTTTTATTTTGAAGGTTGTTTTCGTATTTTATATAAAAACCTAAAAGGATGTAGGTTTTTATATACTAACTATTATTAAATTTCGGAATTTAATTAGAAAGAATAAAATGAGCTGAAAATGAAAACATCTCTTTTTATATTAAACTATAAAACAAACTCTGATTTATCAATAAACTTTCAATAGGAGGACAAATCCGTATAAGTTTATTATCATTATCTATTTCGTGATGTAATTATAAGCAACGTAAATGATGTGAAAATGAAATCATTAGAAAATGTAAATAAATTTCCTTGATGTACCAATGAATGTACCATAAAGGCAATCTACCTCTATATCTAAGGTAATTATCAATGCTTTCTTTTCTTATTTTTTCGTTAAGTCAAAAGTATTTTAACTTAAGTCTTTTATTATTGTATCAATTGTATTTTTTAATACAGGCAAATTATATCTAATAACATCTTCAATGATATTATCATCTGTGCTATCATAATCATGAGCTATATAATTTCTAACTGCACTTAAGCCTTTTAAATCATTACTTGAAAACTCTTCAAGTATTTTAAATTCATTATCATCTTTTAGTTTTGAAAATTGTTCTGCAATACGAACTATATTCATTCGTATAGCAGGTTTTATAAGTTTATCTTCTATAGCTTGAGTTACTTTTATATCTTTGGTTTCTAGAATAAAGTTTATATTATCAATAGATTCAAGTACTTTATCAAGCTTATTTATAGCGCTAGACATATACTATCCCATTTAATAGCTTTTTATTAGAATCAGGAACAAAATCAATCTTAGTTTTAAATGTTTCTTGTAGTTCATTTTTAATATCATCTATTCTCAAAAGCTTTGAAAATCCATCTTTATATTTTTGTGAAAATTTATCATAGTCAAGTTTATATGCAATATCAATATCACTAAAGTTATTTGGGTTACCCTTAGCATAACTACCAAACAATCCTAAAAGAATCAATCCCTCATCTGCATATCTAGGCTTTAGTTCCTTTAATTTTGATACTATATCCTCTTTATCTAACACAACTAAACCTTTCCTATATTTATATTTTGATTATAACATATTTTAAACAAAACTTTTTATATTTTTTTTTGATGATTTTCTATTCTATTATAAGACTGATTAATCTATATAATCTCTAGATTAGGTGTTGTTAGAAATTTTATGATTTTCCCATTTTATATCAGATAAATTAATATTAACTGCAATATTTTCTATATTTCCTATATCAAGGATTAGGGGTTCATTAATAATATTATTTGTATCGACTACAAACCTATATTCTTTTTGATACTTATATTCGTTTCCTTTATTGAAAAGAGCATCTACATTTGAAAATGAACTATTTACCTTATTCTTATCATAATACTTTACTAAACCTGCATGTCCATAATAATTTAGTTCTTCAGTAGTTTTCCATAAATTCTGGAGTATTATGTATTAAAACACAATACTTACCAAGGTTTTTAAACTCTTCGGATATACTAAAGTCCTCCATAATCTGATCTAATTTATTTTTTTTAAATATATTATCTTCAATAACATTACTTTCATTAGTAGCACCAGCAAATAAGCAAAGTACATGTTTATTATCCATTGAAGGATTTCTCATTTCTACTTGACCAACAAGATCTTTTAATTGATAACCATTAAATTCTAACTTAACATCATCTGCTTGACAAATTAAACTTAAAGCTTCTTTTTCATCCGCACGATTATTTTGTGACTTCTCTTCTAGCTTTCTAAAATAATATAATTTATTTAAATATAGTTTACCATTTAAAAAATCTATCATATATTCTTTTTTTTCAAAAGTTTTAAAAAAAACATAATTTTATATCTTTTCATCTAAATATCCCTATTAATTTCTTTTATTTACTTATTATAATAATGTATCAATATAGATTAATTCTAGCTAATTTTAAATTTTAATATAATGAATTTTTTTGATTGTTTTCACAGAGAAGCTTAGTACTCCTCCCAAATAACTACTTAATAGCTATAAAGCCTTTATATAAGGCATTTATAATCAAGGATATAAACTCAAGGTAACATATAGGGTAACAAAAAGACAAAGTGTCTATACTTTTTTTAGATATTTTTGTATATCCTCTTGAACTCTAAAAGCTATATCAATACATTGTAAACAAATATCTTTATCAGGTTCAAAATCAGGCAATACAGAACCAAAAGGATATTTTGAAGATAAATATATAGTATCTATTAAATCAATTTCATCATCTGTTATATTTAAAAATATATTGTTCTGTATAAGTGTCTCATTTAATGATGAAATGTTATGTGTTTTTTGAAGTTTTAAGCCCTTTTCAATAAAATAAGCTTTTATATTTTTTTCGATAGATTGTTGTGCATTTTGTAATGATGGGTTATAAAGATGACTTTCTAATAATATCTTAGATGATTGTAAATTTTCATCAGCATACTTTAGCCATTGTTTAGTTTCATCTTTCATAAACTATTTGACCTTTATTTATCTCTTCTAAAAATACACCCTTAGCATTTGTTTTAATAGGAACTATATCAAGTGGAATATTTTTTGATAATTCTCTTAATACTTTTCTATATTTTAAAGATAGTGTTAAAAAATTATCATTTGAATTTTGAACTATTGCTATATCTATATCATTTGGATTATTTGTTTTTATAAAAGAACCAAATAGTATAATTTTATTGATTTCTGAAAATTGAGATAATTTATCTTTTATGGTAGCTATAAAATCTAATTTTTTAGTTTCTGTTAAATTCATAGATACCCTTTATTTTTTTATGATTGTATCATATTGTACTATACATTGTAAAGTAACAAATAGAGGGGGGGTAACATAATGTAATTCTATAACGATTATTTACTAAGTTCTTCTATGTATTGATTTAGTGTATTTTCATTAATACTTTCTATTTGTGATTTATCATAGATAGTCAATAAATATACTGTATCATTTACTTTTAAATAATAGTATATTCGATAACCTGCTCGTTTACCTTTATTTTTATTACTATTTGATAATCTTACTTTATAAAGATTGTTTTTTATCGTTGTAGCTTCTTGATGAATAGTATCAAAATCTAAAACAAAGTTATTTAAATCTTCTTTGATTAGATTGTATTTCTTAGATAGTTTTTTTACTTCTTTATCAAATCTCGTTACAGTTTCAAAGTTCACTAAATAAATCTTTAATAGGTCTTGTTTTTCCTTGTTGTATTTCTTCAAGTCCTATTATAATATCATTCGCTATTTTATGCTCTTTATGATAGATTGTTTTTTTTAGTACTTTGTTTAGTTCTTCTTGAATATTTATACCACTTTTTAACATATCATTATAAATACTATCTTCAACTTCTAATTTAACAGTTTGCATAAATACCCCTTATCTTTTTTATGATTGTACCATATTAGACTAATAATGTAAATATAATTATTATATGTCATTAATCTTTTATACATTTATCTATAAAAGTATTTCAATATTTTGTTAACCAAAAAAGTGGTTTAAATTTTAGTTAATAAAATGGCTCTAACCTCTTATAAAATCTATCCTTATTCGATTAGTATACTTTTAATAAATTAACTACTATTTTACTGTTTTTAAAACCAAAAAGTTAACCTAAATTTCAATTATTCAAAGATAGAGTGAGTACGTGCTATCAACGACTCATGCTCTTTTTTTTAATCGCTTACAGTACCTTTTTTATTTTAGTAACTCTTTTATAGATGTTCCTGGTGTTATACTAATGTGGATTTAAAATCAACTTGCGATTTAAAATCGTACTCTTTAATGATTCTTAATTTATATTCTATTGATTCAGTTTCATACAAGGATTTAAAATACTTAAGAAATATTTAAATGTGTCGTATATGCCCCTACTTTTAAATAAAAATTAAATGTCTTTATCTGTTCTTTGTCTAATGTTATTATGATTTATTTTTATCTTTATAATTTATCTTTACAGTTGCACCTGCATATCTTTTATCTTTTGATAATATCTCTTTAATCTTTTTTTCTATTTGTTCTTTAGTCATTATTTACCTTTTGCTATGTCTATCACTTCTTTAAATTCTTGAAGTGGTAAAGCTAAATATTTTATATTTGGTATTTGTATCAATGCCTCTACTCTCCATAAAATACCATCTAAAGAGTTTTTGAGTGCCTTATTATAAATAGTGATTTTATCTATCATCAAAATATTAGTATCGTTTATATAATAAGTATCTGTTGGCTTTTTACTTTTTGGCTCTACATATTGCTTTAATGTAAAATATCTACTAAGGGCTTCTAAGTTTGGCTTTTGTTTCATATCCAAACATAAATCAATATTAGTTATATCATTAAGTAGTGATACTATTTCATTTACAATATGTTTAGGTGGCGGATCTTTGTGATACTGTTTTAATCCAAATATTATCATAGTAGCTTTACGATACTTTGGTTTATCATTGTTTGTATTGTAGTAATAAATATTATATTTTTCTAATCTCATTACACTGGTAACCTCATCATCTTGTAATCTATTTTTTAACTTGTATAATATGTTTGAGTTCTTTTGTAGTTTATTCCACTTCCCTAACTGTTCTAAATGTTCTTTTTTATATTGTTTACTGAACTCTATTCTTATACTATCTATCTCTAAATCTTCATCTATTAATTGATTATATTCATTGATATAATTCTCTACTTCTTGTAATACATTCATATACTTTTAACCCCTACATTAAGAAACACTAAACTTAAGCCCTTGTATAATAACACTCACAAAGTACCATTATATAAAGGCTTATACTATTATACCCCTCTTTAATATGTATCAATGCTTAGACTACCTTGATACATATCATAAGGGGTATATTTTCAAAGCTTAAAAAAAAGATTAAAGGGTTTATACTCTAATCTTTTATATACTATTTTAGTTCTTTTTCTTTTTTCTCTTTTTAGGTCTATCTTTTACCCTTTTATCAAATTGTGGATTCTTCAATAACACATAACTTTTAATTCTTGATATTGTTGAAATTGTTTTCATTGCACTTATTGATACATCAATTCCATATGATTCAAATAAGTATGTTTTCATATATAAAGCATTGCACCCATCAGCACCAAATTTTTCAGGATTGTTTTTTAGCTTGTCATAAGTCCATTTATACAGTTGTTTTTTAAAGTACTTATCCATTATAATACCTCTGTATTTAAATTAAACACTTTGTTTATTTCATCAATAGAAAATACTGTAACTCGTTCACTCAACTTTATTGGTGTTATTTTTCTTTGTTTTGCATATAGCCATACTGTACTGAGTCCAACACCTAAAAGCTCTTTTAGTTCTTTTGCACGATAATATTTTTTAACCTGTAACTTGTTTAATTCTTTTTTACTCATCTTTCTTTCTTTTTTACTTAAAGCTTCAAGATACAACTTTTAATATTAATCATTTAGCTTATAGATTAAGTTGCACATAAATGAATTATATTAGGTAAACACCTACATTGAAAAGAGGCTTTTGTAAGTAAATTTACACTTTGTATGTAGGTTAATATGAAATATTGATTAAGTTGATAAATAAGGGTTGTATGATGATTTAACTTATACTATATCAAGTTATATTTAAGTTTTATATTACTAAATTTTCTATTGATTTAAATGATTCATAATATTTATCAAAAGTTCTTCTATCCATTATTTGACAATCTTTACCTGTATCATAATTTGCAGTACATAGATTTTTGATATTTTCATATCTCTTTTCATCTTGAGCATTTATTCCATCTAAAAAAGATACTACTATCATAACAATAGTTTCAAATTTATTTTGGTTAGTATGTACTGTATAAAATTTATAGCCAGCTATAATACTATAGTATAAATCGCTAATAACTTCTTTAGAATTTATTTTTTCTAATGTGTGATAATCAAGTAAGTAAAAAAATGATTTATAAATATTTTTTCTACTTCCTTTCAATAAAGCTTGAACCCAAATATATAATAAATTATTTTCTATAATATTAGTATAGTTATTATATTTTATTTCATCTGTGTATTGAATATTTTGAAGTGCTTGTTTAATGGTATATTGTATTTTAGTAACCAATATACTTGTATTATCTTTTAATGGAAATATTTTATTTTGTTCTTTAAAATTTAGTTTAAATTGAATTGTATCTTTTTTTGTTAATTCAATAGTATTATTTATTATATTTAAAATTAAAGTTTTAAATGCTTGTGAAAATTTAAAAAAAGATTTTTCAAATTCCTCTTTCACTAAAATAGCCGTATCATTGTCCAAACTCTTTATTCTATTTTCAATTAGTTCATGAACCAATGATCCTACATTTTTAGTATTTGAATATTTATTGATTAATCTATTATAAAAACAATCTATTATCTTATTTATATCA
>JAONGR010000049.1 GCA_028375605.1 Arcobacteraceae bacterium | reverse complement strand
CTTATGTTAAAATTTCACTTTAAAATTGAAAATAACTATTAATAAAAGGAAACTATTACATGGCTAAACATGAATTTCAAACAGAAGTAGGGCAACTACTTAAACTTATGACTCACTCACTATACTCTAACAAAGAGATTTTTATTAGAGAGTTAGTATCAAATGCAAGTGATGCTATAGATAAATTAGAATACTTAAAATTAACAGATGATAAACTAAAAGGTTTTGAGTCAACTCCTCAAGTTAACATTATGATTGATGATGAAGATAATTCTTTAACAATCGTTGATAGTGGTATAGGTATGAATGAAGAAGATTTAATCGCTTCTATTGGTACTATTGCTAAATCTGGTACTAAATCTTTTATGGAAAACCTTACTGGTGATGCTAAAAAAGATAGTAACTTAATCGGTCAATTTGGTGTTGGTTTTTACTCTGTATTTATGGTAGCTGATAAAGTTGATGTTATTTCTAAAAAAGCTGGTGAAGATCAAGCTTTCAAATGGTCAAGTGATGGTTCAGGAAGTTTTGATTTATCTCCTTGTACTAAAGAAGATCCAGGTACAGTTATCTATATCAAACTTAAAGAAGAAGAAATAAGTGAATTTATTTCAAAAGCTAGAATAGAAACTATCGTTAAAAAATATTCTAATCATATTGCTTACCCAATTTTCTTAAACTACAAAGAAGAAGTAACTGAAGAGTTAAGTGAAGAAGATAAAGAAGCTGGGAAAGAAGCTACTACATCTATCGAGAAAAAAAGAGAGCAAGCAAATGAAGCTACTGCACTTTGGTCTCAACCAAAAGCTAAATTAAAAGCTGAAGACTACAACGAATTTTACAAAACTATTTCTCATGATTCATCTGATCCTATGGCATATGTACATACAAGAGCTGAAGGTGTAAGTGAATACACTACATTATTCTATATTCCTGCAATTGCGCCTATGGACATGTATAGAGTTGACTTCCAACCAGGTGTTAAATTATACGTTAAAAAAGTATTTATCACAGATGATGAAAAAGAACTTTTACCTACATATCTTAGATTTGTAAAAGGTATTATTGATAGTCAAGATTTACCATTAAATGTTTCAAGAGAAATCTTACAAGAAAACAAAGTTATGGCAAATATCAAACAATCATCTGTTAAAAAAGTTTTAAGTGAAATTAAAAAGATTGCTAAAGATGAAGAAAAATACAAATTATTTATAGAGCAGTACAACAGACCTTTAAAAGAGGGTGTTTACCAAGATCACGTAAATAAAGAAGCTATTTTAGAGCTTGTAAGATACAAATCTACAAACGATACTGAAAATATGACTTCTTTAGCTGCATACAAAGATAGAGCAGATACAGAGCAAAAAGCTATTTACTATATCATTGGTGATGATGAAAAAGTTCTTAGAAATTCTCCACTTATGGAAAGTTATAAGAAAAACAACATTGAAGTTCTTCTTTTAGATGATAAAGAGATAGATGAAGTTATCACTCCAAATATCGGTTCTTATAAAGATTGGGATTTAAAAGATGTTACATCTTGTGAAGCTCCGGCTACTGAACAAACTGAAGATGAGAAAAAAGAAGTTGAAGAAAAATTCAAATCTATTGTTGAAAAAATTACAACTGCTTTAGGTGCAGAAGTTAAAGAAGTAAAAACTACTACTAGACTTTCTGATTCTCCATCTTGTGTTGTTAAAGATGCAAACGATCCTATGGCTCAAATGGCTCAAATGATGAAAGCAATGGGACAAGAAGTACCAGAATCAGCTCCAATTTTAGAGATCAACCCTGACCATGCAATTGTAAAATCGTTAAATGGTTGTGCGGATGAAGCTATGATTGAAACTATCTCTTGGTTATTATTAGACCAAGCTAAAATGTCTGAAGGTCTTGAGATCAAAGATCCTGTAGCATTTACACAAAGATTAAATACAGTTATGGCTAAAGCTTTTTAGTTTTAACTTTTTAACTTGTGAAATATAAAAAGGGTTTCTATAAATAGAAACCCTTTTTTAATGTCTGTATAAAAATAAATTAGTTTATTTCATACACAACTGTCGAACCGCTTCCTTCATATGATACAATTAATAAATTTTTACCATTTGGTGATTTGGAAGAGGGCACAAAAACCATACCTTCTGGATTTAAATCTCCATTTTCATGGCTAATATAATACTCTAAAAACTTTGGAGCTTTTGGATTTGAGATATCATATACTAAAATAGCACTTTGTCTTTCTAATCCTACAAAAGCATATGTTTTACCATCTATTTCTCCTACAGTTAAAGCTTCTGGTTCAGAACCTTTATTTCCACTTCTTCCGTCTATCTCTTTATCATCTTGATTAAATAATTTTGGTTCTAATTTTGCAACAATTTTAGAGATACTATCTCCACTATCAAAAACTAAATTTGCATTTTCATCCCATATAGAAAAACTTCTTGCTCCATAAGTATATAATTCTTCATAAATTCCATCATTGTCAATATCACCTAAATCAGTCATAACTTTTAAATCATTTTCTTTTTTATATGCAGATTTAATCGTGCTATCAAGTTTAAGTTTTTTGATCTTTTTTTCGTCTATAAATACAGGAGTATCACACTCTTTATCCATATCTGAACAATACTCTCTACCATCACCTTCATTTGCAGTCACTAAATATGTTTTTCCATCTACTGTATATGAGTCAATAGAATCTGGTTGATATAGGCTATAAAGTTTTGGATAATTTTTCATCAAAATTTCACCTTCTTCTTCGATATCAATAGTATTTTCAACTGAATAATCTTTTCTACCAAGTGATTTTACTAAAGTTAATTTTGGCATCGCTCCACTGATATCAACTTTTGCTATTGCATTATTTTCTTGAAGTGTTACATATGCATTATCTCCACTTATAGTTATGTATTCTGGTTCTAAATCTAACTTTGCACTATTACTAGGTGTTCCACCTAATCTTACTTTTGTACCATTATTGGCATTTGTTAAATCGGAATTTGAAAATAAAACTTCTTTATACCCTCTGTTATTTGCATCTTTTGTTGATTGGTCTACAGTTACTACACCAATACTTCCTCTTACATCGATAAACTTACCACTACTAGCATCTGGTTCACCTTCATTTGCTACGATTACTTTTGCGCCATCTTTAGTAAACTTTACCATATCTGGCAAATATCCCACTGTAGTTTGAGAGATAAAGTTTCCATATAAATCGAAGATAACTACTTTTCCTTTTATTTTAACTTTATGACTTCCAACAGCAACTGCAACTTTATTTCCTGATGTAGTTACACTTTGAATAGAACTTCCATATGCAGATAAATCCATCGATGATATTAAAGTAGGGTTGTTTACATCTGATAAATTTAATATATCAATCTTATTGCTAGCACCATTTGTTGTATATAGTTTTTGACTAGAAACATTAAAAGCAGATATTTCACTTCCACCTTCTTTATTTGTATTATATGCTCCAACTTTAGTAAGTTTTCCCATAACATCTTTTTGCATCTTATTATCTAAACTATTTGTAGAACTACTACACGCACTAAAAACAACTGCTATTAAAGGTACAGCAAACCAACTCGAGTATTTATTCAATTTATATCCTTATTATTAAAAATTAAACAACTATATAACAGAAAATTTACCGTTTGATTACAAAGAATAAAACTATCTCATATATTCAGTTTAAATTAATGTTTTTAGACTATAATTCTGCCACTTAAAAAGACTAACTAGTTTTTTTATTATACAAGTTCCGGCATAGCTCAGCGGTAGAGTAGATGACTGTTAATCATTTGGTCCGTGGTTCGATCCCACGTGCCGGAGCCATAAAGCTTTTAGATATTTGAACATTAGTTCTTTTATCTAGAAGCTTTTTTTTTGCCTAAATTTTCATGCTTATTATAATTATGACATCGATATTTACTATTCCACGACTGTTTCACAATTAGTAAATATACTTCTATTATATAAACTATAGGAGCAGAATATGAAAAAGTCGATTATATTAGTTTTAGTAATAGGTATTTTAAGTTCAGTACAAGCAAATGGTAAGTTTTATGATTATAATAAACCACAACACAAGGTTTATTCAAAAGTACATCATGCCAAAAATCATATAGGTAAACAAAAATGGATTAAAAGACAAATGAAGAAAAATCAAAATGAGATTGCTAAACTGCAAGATAGAATAATGCACTTAAGACAACAAAATAGAAAACATCATACTTTTTTGAACAATAAATCTCGTAGAGATAATATATTAAGTTTTAATTTGATGTTTAAATAAAATGAAAATTTGTTCCAATAAACAATAATGATGTCCAAATTTATGTTACAATATTTTATGAAAAAAAGAATTTTGTTATTAGAAGATGATATGGCTTTAAGTGAAACTGTGTCGGATTATCTTGAAAACTTAAATTATGATGTAATAACCGTATATGACGGTAATAGCGCTATGGACCAAATATATGAAAATAGTTTTGATTTATTGTTATTGGATGTCAATGTACCTGATATAAATGGTTTTGAGATATTAAAAAATGCAAGGGCAGAAAATATAACAACCCCTTCAATTTTTATTACTTCATTGAATTCTATTGTTGATTTAGAACATGGATTTGAGAGTGGATGTGATGATTATATTAGGAAACCATTTTCATTAAAAGAATTAAAACTTCGAGTTGAAACTATTTTAAAAAGGGAATTTTTTCATCAAGATAATAGTAAAATTCAAATAGATACAAATATCTTTTATGATACGAATAACGATCTTTTAGTTGTGAATAGTGTAGATATTCAACTTAATAATAAAGATGCAAAGTTACTAAAACTCTTTTTACAGAATATAGAGCAAGTATTATCTCATGAAGCTATATACTCTGCATTGTGGAATTATGATGAAGAACCGAGTGAAACAGCATTACGAACATATATAAAAAATTTACGAAAACATTTGGGGAAAGAAAAAATTGTCAGTATTAAAAAACTTGGATATAAATTTACCAAAAAGTGAAAAGAAAACTTTATATAGATTTCTGTTTTTATATATATTCTTTACGATTATCACGTTATCATTAACTAGTTCTTTATACTATACCCTTCAAAAAGAGTTACAAACCAAACAACAAACAATTTCATTGAATCAATATGCAAATGAATTTATCATTGAACTACAAGAGTTATATGAAGATAAAATACAAAGTTATCCTGTAAACGATACATTTAAGACATCTTTGTATGATGAAAACTATAATTTAATATACTCAACTCTAGATCATCCCAAAGCTCGGCTTGACCAAATATCATATACAAATAATAAAATCATAAGATATATAAAAGACCCACAAGGATATTATTTAAATACCCAATATGTGATTGTTCAAATTATGGATGATGAAGTATGGTTAAAAGAGACTATTCAAACGATAACTATTTACGGAGTATTATTCTTTGTTTTTATGTTAATAATTGGATATTTCTTATTGAATTTATTTTTAAAACCTATGAAAGATGCACTTCATTTACTTGATACATTTATAAAAGATACTACACATGAGTTAAATACTCCTGTGAGTACTATTATGACCAATATTGAGTTAATAGATAAAGAAAGTATTGAGGATAAATACCTCTTAAAAACTATCAATAGAATTGATATAGGTGCAAAAACGATATCAAATATATATGATGACCTTACCTATATAATTTTAAATAATAAAATTGTTTCTTTAAATGAAGAAATAGACTTAAAAAGTACAATAGAACAAAGAGTTGAATACTTTGAAACTTTAGCAACTATTAAAAAGATATCAATACAAACACAGTTAAAGAATAATGTAAAATTAACAATAGATAAAAAGAAAATATCTAAACTCATAGACAATATATTATCAAATGCAATTAAATATAATAAAGTAAATGGGATTATTACAATCACTTTAGATACAAACACTTTAAGTATAGAAGACACAGGTAGAGGTATCAAAAAAGAAGATATAGATGCTATGTTTGATAGATATGCTAGATTCGATAAAAGTGTGGGTGGTTTTGGAATAGGGCTCAATATAGTTAAAATGATTTGTAATGAATATAATTTAACTATAAATATAGAATCAACACTGAATAAAGGTACAAAAGTTTTAATATCTTGGTAAGTTATTCATTTCACAATGGTTTCACAATTTATTTATATACTTCCCTTGTAATAAAAAACAAGGAGAAAAAGATGAAAAAGATTACTAAAATTACACTAGGTTTAATGGTATTGGCAAGTACAACATTTGCAGTAACAAATGGGGCAACTTTATATAAAAAATGTGCGGGATGTCATGGGATAAATGCTGAAAAAAAAGCATTAGGAAAATCGCAAGTGATCAAAGGCTGGGAAGAGACTAAGGTAATTGCGGCATTAAAAGGGTACAAAGATGGTACCTATGGAAGCGTTATGAAAGGTGTCATGAAAGGACAAGTATCATCTTTAAATGAAGAACAAATAGCATCACTTGCAAAACATATTTCAACGCTAAAGTAAAAACTCCTCAAAGTGAAGCTATTGACTTATTTATAAATACTGGAGTGTAAAAGAGAAGAGTAAATTTTTTTGCAGATTTACTCCTCCTATACCAAAATCATAACAAGTTGTAAAATCTCTAATTTAAACTCACATCTTTTGATCAATTAATCAATAAAAGAAAATATTGCTAAACGTATAAGGAAAACAAAAGTCAATATAAAATAA
>JAONGR010000048.1 GCA_028375605.1 Arcobacteraceae bacterium | reverse complement strand
TTAACTTTTTTTATAAGAGGTGCATTTCCAACAAAAAGCATAGTCGACATCTGTAAAGTATTAGCAAGCCATGTCCATACAAATAGGCCTGTTACTAAAAATAATGCATAATTATCCATTTCCATTCTTACAATGACTTGAAATACGAAGTAAAATATTACTGCCATTAGTAAAGGATTTGCCAATGACCATAAATAACCTAAATAACTATTCTTATATTTAATCTTAATTTCTTTTCTTGTTAATTCTAAGATAAGATCTTTATAATTATTTTCTATCAAAATCATCTTCGATTCTAACAATATCATCTTCACCAGTATATTCACCAACTTGTGCTTCAATAAGTACAACAGGTATCACACCATCATTTGTGAGCCTATGAACTTCACCCATTTTTATATAAGTTGATTCGTTTGGCCTTATTATTTGAACTTTATCTCCTACTTGAACAGTTGCCGTTCCTGATACTACTATCCAGTGTTCATTTCTATGAAAATGCTTTTGGAGGCTAAGTCTTTTACCTGGTTTAACTTCTATTCTTTTGATCTTATAACCTGGTGTATCTTCAAGTATAGTGTATGTTCCCCAAGGACGATATGCAGTTTGATGTATGTTATGAAGCTCAGTTTCTCTTCCTTTTAGCTCTTTTACGATAGCTTTTATTTTTTGGGAAGAACCTTTTTGTGATATAAGTAATGCATCCGGAGTATCAACCACGATCAGATCGTTTATATCGGCAAGGGTAACCATACGTTCACTTGTGTGTACAAAGTTATTAGTAGAATTTATAGCTATTATATTTTCATCTATACTATTACCATTTTCATCTTTATCATATTCTTCTGATAAAGCGTCAAAACTTCCTAAGTCACTCCAAGCTATATCAGAAGGTACTACTTTTACTTTTGTAGACTTCTCCATGACAGCATAATCTATACTATCTTCGGGAATGATAGCCATATCATCATGCTTAATTCTTATGGTTTCGTCTTTAGATGCACCATTAAATGCTTCTATAGAAGTATCATAGATATCTAAAGAATATTTTTTAAGTTCTTCTAAAAATACTCCTGCTTTAAACATAAATATTCCACTATTCCAGTAAAAGTTTCCTGCTTTTAGATACTTTTTTGCTGTTTCTAAGTCTGGCTTTTCATGAAAATCTTTTACATCTCTAGCACTACTTTCTGATACCAAAGTAGAAGGTGAGCAAACTTCTCCTCCCTCTATATAACCAAATCCCACTTCCGCAAATGTTGGTTTGATACCAAATGTCACAAGATTATTTTGTAAAGTTAGCTCTTTTGCAGTAGCTAATACTTTTTCATACTCTTTCTCATCTTTTATAAGATGATCGCTTGGAGTTACTAGAACTATCTCCTCATAATCAAGAGCCAAACAAGCTAAAGCAATAGCTGGCGCTGTATTTCTACCTACAGGTTCTAAAAGATATTTATTGTTTGGTTTATTCACATTTGATGAGTCAAAAGATACTTTTATATCTTTTTTGGTCATCTCTTCAAGTTGATCAAAAGCTAAAAAATACTGCTCTGCATTTGATACTATAAACTGGCTATCACATACTTTACTATTTCTTTCAACAGTCATCTGAAATAATGATTTATTGTCAAAAAGTTTTACAAATTGTTTGGGCATAAGTGTACGACTAATTGGCCAAAGCCTAGTTCCATTTCCGCCACACAAGATAATATTGGTCATTCTTACTCTTTACTTATTATTTATTTATTTATTTATTTATTCTATCTTAAAAGTATTAATTATATATTAATTCTAATAACTTTTTTTGATACAACAAAGCTGTTTGTTCATTGTTTGCCTCAAATCTAGTTACTAGTTTTGGCGTGGTATTAGAGGCTCTTATAAGTCCCCAACCATTTTCAAATACTACTCGTACACCATCAACTGTAATGATATCTTTTATTAAAGGAAAATCTTTTGGTGGATTTTGAAGTTTTACTTTTAAATCATCGATAATTTTAAACTTTAATTCTTCAGTTGTGTCTATGTTTATCTCGTCTGTAGAGTACAACTGAGGAAGTTTTTCATATTCTTTGTCATACTCAAATCCATTATGTAAAAGTTCTAAAGCTCTTAGTGTTGCATATATTGCATCATCATAGCCAAAGTATCTATCATTGAAAAATAGATGACCTGATACTTCTGCAGCAAAACTTGCATTCGTTTCTTTTATTTTTACTTTTAGATTTGAATGTCCTGTCTTATACATAATAGCTTTTCCATAAGTATTGATGATATCATACATTATTTGACTACATTTTACTTCACCTATTACTGTAGGATTTTCTATAAATTGAGAGAAAAATATAGCTAATACATCACCTTTAAAATTATATTTTGGCGATAAGACTGCGATTCTATCGGCATCACCATCATATGCAAAACCCAACGCATATTCATCTGTATTTAATTCTTTTTTAATATCGATTAAATTATGAACATCACTTGGATCTGGATGATGATTTGGAAATGTTCCATCAGGAGTTTCAAATATAATTTTATGGTTTAATTTTAAACCATCCAATATCTCTCTTAAAACTGAACCTGCGGCACCATTTCCACAATCAAAGATAAACTTTTTATCTTGAAGTTTTAAGTGTGAGAACTTCTTAATCATATAAGAAATATATTGTTCTTTTGTATTTATATCTAATGATTTTATATCATCTTCTATTAAAATATCACTTTGAATAACCGTATCACCTAAAGCATAAATATCTTCTCCAAAAAATGGCTGTTTATCTATCGTAATTTTAAAACCATTATATTCAGGAGGATTATGTGACCCAGTGATCATAATAGAAGCTGAAGTTTTTTTACCATCAAAATCTACAAAATTTGAGAAGTAATTTACAGGAGTTGCAACAAGCCCCATAGTTAAAACTTCTAATCCTGCTTTATTTATACCACTAATTAACCATTCACATAATTGTTCAGAGTGAGTTCGGGCATCATATCCTACAGAGATATATTTTGCATTTGGGACTTCCTTTTTCACTTTCTGTGCAAAATAATATGCAATTTTTTTAACAATTAATTCATTGAGTTCTTTTTGATATATTCCTCTTATATCATACTCTCTAAATATATTTTTACTCATTCGTATTCCTTTTAAAATTATTATTAATTTTTATAATATTATTTCCCGTTAAAACAACAGGCATTTTTCTTCATTCTTTAATCTGCTCTTACATGTCTTTTATCAATATATTACGTTACTGTTGTAGTTCCTGATACTACTATCTAGTGTTAATTTCTATGAAAATATTTTTGTAAGAGTAGTCTTTACATCCACATAAAATAAGATTTGTCATATTAGTTACAATTTTCCATCACTATTTTTTAAAATAGATTTAATATCATAAATAACTTGATTTTGATTTGTAAATTCTAATGCTTTATATTTATCATGCGATACTGCCATTACTATTGCTTCATAATCATCATAATTTACTTCACTTTCTAGATTCAAATTATATTCATATTTTACTTCATCTTTATCTGCCCAGTAGTCAGATACAGTTATATCACAACCAAAGTCTTCTAGTTCTCTTATAACATCAATTACTCTTGAGTTTCTTATATCAGGACAATTTTCTTTAAAAGTGATCCCTAGTACTAATACTTTTGAACCTTCTATTTTATGACCTTTTTTAATCATAAGTTTTATAACTTGATTTGCTACATAGATTCCCATATTATCATTTAGTCTTCTTCCTGCAAGAATGATTTCTGGGTTATATCCTACTTGTTGTGCTTTATGAGTAAGGTAGTATGGATCGACACCTATACAGTGTCCACCAACTAGTCCTGGTCTAAATGGCAAAAAGTTCCATTTTGTTCCTGCTGCTTCAAGTACTGCATTTGTATCTATATTAAGCTTATTAAATATCATTGATAATTCATTTACAAATGCTATGTTTATATCTCGTTGTGAGTTTTCAATAACTTTAGCTGCTTCTGCAACTTTAATTGTAGGAGCAAGATGAGTACCTGCTGTTATAATACTTGAATATAATTCATCAACTTTTTTACCAATCTCTGGTGTTGAACCTGCTGTTACTTTCAAAATCTTAGTAACAGTATGTTCTTTATCACCTGGATTAATTCTCTCAGGAGAATATCCACAAAAGAAGTCTTCGTTAAATTTCATATTTGAAAATTTTTCAATAACAGGAACACATTCTTCTTCTGTTGCACCTGGGTATACTGTAGATTCATAGATAACGATATCATCTTTTTTAAGAACTTGACCTATTGTTTCACTAGCTTTTATGAGTGGAGTTAAATCTGGTCTTTTATTTTTATCTATTGGTGTTGGTACTGTTACTATAAAAATATTACAATCTTTTATATCTTCTATATTACAGGTAAATTTAATATTATTATCTAGTGCTTCTTGTAATTGAGATTCATCTAACTCTAATGTTCTATCATATGCACGATTGAGTTCATCTATTCTTGTCTGATATATATCTAAACCTACTACTTGATATTTTTCTGAAAATGCATGAGCTAAAGGTAGCCCAACATATCCTAATCCAATTATACATATTTTTGAACTGTACATTATTTTTTGTTTCCTTCTTTGTCATATCCAAAAAATTCTAAGTACCACTCTACAAATTTATCAACACCCTCTTGTACTGGTGTTTCAGGTTTGTATCCTAAATCATTAACTAAGTCAGTCACATCTGCATATGTTGCAGGTACATCACCTGGCTGAATTGGCATCATGTTTTTTTCTATTTTAGACCCTAGTTTATTTTCAATTGCCTCTATAAAATCCATAAGTTTTACTGGATTATTATTTCCAATATTATAAACCTTGTAAGGAGGTGTTGTAGTACGAGGATTATCAATAACTCTTATAACACCTTCAACTATATCATCTATATAAGTAAAATCTCTTAACATATCTCCATTATTAAATACATCTATTGAGTTACCTTCAAGTGCTGCTTTTGTAAATAAGAAAAGTGCCATATCTGGTCGTCCCCATGGTCCATATACTGTAAAAAATCGAAGTCCAGTAGTACTTATTCCAAAAAGATGAGAGTATGTATGTGCCATAAGTTCATTTGATTTTTTACTTGCAGCATATAACGAAATAGGGTGATCTACACTATCTTCTGTACTAAATGGTAACTTTGTGTTTGAACCATATACACTAGAACTACTTGCATATGATAAATTTTTCACATCATTATCTCTACAACACTCTAAAATATTTACAAATCCTACAATATTTGAAGATACATAAGCATCTGGATTTGTAAGGCTATATCTTACACCTGCTTGAGCAGCAAGATTACAAACAGCATCAAACTTTTCTGATTTAAATAGCTCTTGCATTCCATCTTTATCTTCTAAATTTAATTTTATAAATTTATATTTAGGATTTGTTTTTGAAACAATAACTTTTCCATATGGTATAGATACACCATCTTCTAATGAATCAATGATTCCACCTCTTTGAAGTCTACCATATTTAACATTTTGATCATAATAGTCATTTATGTTATCAAGTCCAACTATTTCATCACCTCTTTTAAGTAAAGTTTGAGCTAGATGGCTTCCTATAAAACCTGCTGTACCAGTTATTAATATTTTCAATCTATATCCTTTTATATATCACTATTAAATATATCTCTTGTATATATTTTACTTTTTACGTCTTCTAGTTCATTATCATGTCTATTTGCAACTATTACATCTGAAACAGCTTTAAAGTCATTTATATCTTTTATCACTTGTAATCCTTCAAATTCATTTTTTTCTAGTACTGGTTCGTATATTACTACTTCTGTACCATTTGATTGAAGCTTTTCAATAATACCTTGTACTGCACTACTTCTAAAGTTATCACTACCACTTTTCATTATAAGTCTATGAATACCAACAATTTTTGGTTTTCTAGATAAAATTTGTTTAGTTATAAACTCTTTTCTTGTTTCATTTGAATCTACTATAGCACCTATTAAATTACTATCTACATCTTTAAAGTTTGCTCTTAATTGTTTTGTATCTTTAGGGAAACAGTATCCCCCATATCCAAATGATGGATTATTATAATGAGTACCAATTCTTGGGTCTAATCCTACACCATCTATAATATCTTTTGTATTTAAATCAAAAGTTTCTCCATAAGAATCAAGTTCATTAAAATATGATACTCTCATAGCAAGATATGTATTTGAAAAAAGCTTAATAGCTTCAGCTTCAGTAGAATCTGTAAATAAAACAGGAATAGCTTTTTTAATAGCTCCTCGTTCAAGTAGACCTGCAAAAACCATTGCTCGATCTGATTTCTCACCTACTATTATTCTACTAGGGTAAAGATTATCGTGAAGAGCATTTCCTTCTCTTAAGAATTCTGGAGAAAATATAATATTTTGGGTATTAAACTTTTCTCGTACCTTTTTAGTATATCCAACTGGTATAGTTGACTTAATAACCATCGTTGCATCTGGATTTATCTCTAAAACATCTGCAATTACATATTCTATTGATTTTGTATTAAAATAATTAGTTTCAGGATCATAATCTGTTGGAGTTGAAATGATAACAAAATCAGCACCTTCATATGCTTCTTTTTTATTTAAAGTTGCTCTAAAATTTAAATTATCTTTTTTTAAATATTCACTTATCTCTTTATCTTCAATAGGTGATATTTTATTTTGCAACATCTCTACTTTTTCAGAAATAATATCTAATGCTATTACCTC
>JAONGR010000047.1 GCA_028375605.1 Arcobacteraceae bacterium | reverse complement strand
GAAAATGAAACCCTTCAATAATTGAAGGTAAAGTATCTTTAAATTCTTTTTTTGTGATTCCTAATCTACTATTAATTGCACAAGGATTATATAAATCAACATCTACTGTTGAACATTCAGGATTGATACGTATACCGATACTATTTTTTGATTTGATTTTATTTTTATATAGGTTTAATTGTGAAAATGAATTAAAAACTATGTGATTTGAAATTTGAGTAATTTTTTCAAATTCATTTGGTTTAAATGCTGGAGAGTAAGAATGTATTTCCCCTCCAAATTCTTCTTTTGCTAAAATAGCTTCATTTAAACCACTTGCACAACACCCTTTAAGATATTTTTTACAAATATCAAAAGTAGAAAACATCGCAAAACCTTTTAGTGCTAATAATATAGTAACATCAGCCTCTTTTTGAATAAAATCGAGAACTTTTAGGTTGTTTTCTAGTTTTTCTTCTTCGCATACAAAGCATGGACTAGGAAGAGTATCAGAACTCAAATCCACCACCACTACCTTTATTCATACTTTCATAAACAACTTTAATGTATTTATCTCTTACTTCACAATCCAATAATTTTTCACATTTCATGCAAGAATCAAGATTATGTTGCATTTGGCACTGTTTTAGTATTACTATTTCTGCATCTAATGGAATTTGCCATTTATCTTTTTGTACGTCAGTATCTTGCATAGGTTAGTTATAAGCTTTTAAAACTCTGCTGATTTCACTATTACTTCCAAAAAAACATGGTGATGTATCATGAATGTGTCTTGTTTCAATTTCTAGAACTCTTTTTGATCCATTTGTTGCTCCACCACCTGCAGTTTCAAAGATATGTGCATAGGGAAAAACTTCAAATAGCTGTCTTAATTTTCCTTCTGGTTTGTCTGACGCTCCAGGATATGAAAATAATCCACCACCTCTAACTAAGATATGATGTAAATCAGGAACCATACCTCCACTATATGACAGTTCATAGTTCTCATCAAACATTTTATTAATCATCTCTTTATGGTGTGGATACCAGCATTGTTGAGTAGAACCAGGTGAGTTTAAAGTACCTGACTCATTCATTTTAATATCTTTAACATAATAAAAGTCTGTATTTTTCATTCTATACAGTTTGACAGTTTCTCCATCACAAATAACCATTTCTATTCTTGGTCCAAAAACAACATATATTGAAGCAACAATATTATTACCTGTAAAATCGTTTTTATAAATACCATAAATAGAGCCAACTGATAAGTTTACATCAACTAAACTACTTCCATCAAGAGGATCATATGCAATAAGATATTCACCCTCTTCATTGATATTGACAATATGTTCTTGTTCTTCACTTACTATTTTGTTTACTGAATTTAGTTGTTTGAAATTATTTTCGATCACTTCATCACTAATAATATCAAGTTTTAATTGTGTATCACCAGTAGAGTTTTGTTCTTCACTTTTACCCATGTCTCCTTGGGCAATAATTTTTTGTATCTCAATCGTAGACTTTTTTATTGATTCAATTATTTCATTCATATTATATTTCCTTTATACTTCTTTTGCATTATTTTTGATCCATTGAATAATTTGATTTATATTATTTAAATCTAATATATTCATATCTTTTGGAATCTGTTCTTTATCGATACTTTCATCAATAGCAAGAGAGTCACTTACTTCAAAATAATTTTGATTTAGTGCTTCTCTTTGAACGCAGATTCTTGGCAATGGAATTGTTTTTAAACCTTCAACTAAAAGAAAATCAAAGTGACCAAACATATCAATTACATCATTGATTTCTGATCGTTGTTGTTTAAATAGTGTAGTTCTTGTATCAGAAAGTATTGCTACATCTGCTCCAGTTTGTGAGAATCTATAGCTATCTTTACCTTCTTTGTCAAATTTTGCTTTATCTTTTGGGTCATGTTTAACAATTGCAACTTTAAATCCTTCGTTATGTAAAACGATAGAAATTTGCTCTATTAATGTTGTTTTACCACTATTTGAAGGACCTGTAAATGCTACTGCCAATCTTTTATTTTGTTTATTCATAATTGTAATTATATCGAATTTTACTTGTGAGTTTATATTTTTTTAAATCTATTTTTAAATGTACATTTTTGACATAGTTCTTCAACTGCAATATTTTGTTTAAAACCATTTACAATATTTAATGATTTTTCAGAAAATAATACATCGTCTAACTTTTTTTCATGTAAATTCCCTAAATCGATGATCCCAAAACTATCTAAACAGCAAGGTACTACTGTTCCATTTGCAAGTATTGCTATTTGAGAACTTAGTCCATGACAATATCCATTTGAGCTATGTTCATCATCTAAATTAGGCCATTTAAAGTATTTATCAAAGTCAATTAATATTTGGTTGTCAAGTCGTTTTGATTGGGTATAGTCAATATTGGATAAGTCAATGTTAAATTTTTTTGATAAGCTATTAAATACATCAGTATTAAATTTACTTTCGCTATTTTTATCATCAAGATTCCATAAACGAAAATTGATAAAACTATGTATTTTATTTTTGATTTTTAAATCACATAACTGAAACATTGGATTTAGGTATTCATCGAATTCAAAGCCCATTTCATTTTTATTATAACTATTCAGAGAAAAGTTTATTTGTTTGATAGCCTTATGAAGAAAAAGATTTAAATCAAATTTTTTTAAATAATATCCCGTTGTTGTTATATGTACCTTAAAATTATGTTTAAGGGATAAGTCTAAATATTTTTCTAAATTAGATAATGTAAGAGGATCACCAAATACATGAAAAGCTATATCTTTTGTATATGGTTTTAATTGAATTAGTATTTTTTCATAAAAATCTAAATTCATAGTATGCGTTTTTGTAGTTTTTGTCGGACAAAAACTACACTCTAGTCCACAAATATTTGTAAGTTCTATATAAACTTTATGGAATTTGTATTGTTTTATATTTGAAATAGAATATTTATTCACTTTTTTCTCCCATAAAAAAAAGAGAGTTTAAAAAACCCTCTTTTTTTATATATACTTAACTTGAACGTATTATAGTTTAAGCTTCTGGACCAGCCGCTGTAAAATCAAAATTACTATCGTCAGTCAAGTATTTTTTAAAGTTATTTCTATACATACCTGCTAATTTTTTAGCTGTAGCATCATATTCCATTCTATCTTCCCATGTATTTCTAGGATTTAATACTTCTGTATCAACACCTTGTAATGTTTTAGGAATTTCTAAATTAAATAAAGGTAATGTTTCGAACTCACTATTTTGGATACTTCCATCTAAAATACCATTTATACAAGCTCTTGTATTTTTGATACTCATTCTTTTACCAACACCATAAGAACCACCTGTCCATCCTGTGTTTACAAGATAAACATTAGCGTTGTGTTTTTCTATTTTTTCACCAAGTAATTTTGCATAAACAGTTGGATGTAAAGGTAAAAATGCTTCACCAAAACAAGCACTAAAAGTAGCTGTTGGTTCAGTAATACCTCTTTCAGTTCCAGCTACTTTAGCAGTATATCCACTTAAAAAATAATACATAGCTTGTTCTCTTGTTAGTTTAGATACAGGAGGTAATACACCAAACGCATCTGCACTTAAAAAGATGATATTCTCAGGGTGACCACCCATCATAGATTCTTGAAAGTTATCTATATATTCAATAGGATAAGAAACTCTTGTATTTTCTGTTTTACTACCATCATCATAATTAACTAACTTTTCACCATCATCTTCATCATAAACAACATTTTCAAGTATTGAACCTCTTTTAATTGCTTTATAAATTTCTGGTTCAGTATCTTTATTTAGGTTAATTACTTTTGCATAACATCCACCTTCAAAGTTAAATACACCATCATCATCCCAACCATGCTCATCATCACCTATAAGTGCTCTTTCAGGATCTGTAGAAAGCGTTGTTTTTCCTGTTCCTGATAAACCAAAGAATAATGCTGTATCTCCATCTTTACCAATATTTGCAGAACAATGCATTGGAAGTTTACCTTCTAATGGAAGCCAGTAATTCATCATAGAAAAAATACCTTTTTTCATTTCTCCTGCGTACCATGTTCCACCAATAATTGCTGTATTTTCTTCTATATTGAATACTACAAAAACTTCAGAATTTAAACCATGCTTTTCCCAATCCTCATTTACAGTTTTACAAGCATTGTAAACTGTAAAGTCAGGTGAGAAATCATCTAATTCTTCTGTTTTTGGCATAATAAACATATTGTCAATAAAGTGTGCTTGCCATGCAATTTCAGTAATAAATCTAATTGATTTTTTACTTGTAGGACTTGCCCCACAATATACGTCTGAAATATATAAGTCTTTACCGCTTAATTGATCTTTTGCTTTTTCTAATAGTTCTTCATATATCTCTTGAGAAACTTTTTGATTTACATCACCCCATGCAACATATTTTTCAGATGCATCTTGACTTACAAAATACTTGTCTTTTGGACTTCTTCCTGTAAAAATACCAGTTTCAATGATAGTTGCTCCATTGTATGCAATAACAGCACCGTCATGATCTATAGCATTATTAATAAGATTTTCTCTATCCATATTTCTGTAAATTTTATTTACATCTTTTAAGCCAAGTGAATTTTTAATTTCTAGCATTTTTTTTCCTATTTAAATATCGATAAAAGTACACCGGCTGCAACCGCTGAACCAATAACACCTGCAACATTTGGACCCATTGCATGCATTAATAATATATTTGATTTGTCATATTCTTGACCAACTTTACTTACAACTCTAGCCGACATAGGTACTGCTGAAACTCCAGCTGCACCTATAAGTGGATTAATTTGTTTATCTTTTGGACTTAATTTATTCATGATTTTAGCCATAATAACACCAGCTGCAGTACCTGCACTAAATGCGATTAAACCAATAACCATAATTCCCATTGTATCAAGTACAAGGAATTTATCAGCAGCAAGTTTTGAACCAACACCTAGTCCTAAAAATATTGTTACAACATTAATAAGAGCATTTTGCATTGTATCACTTAATCTATCAACTACACCAGATTGTTTTGCAAAGTTACCAAATGCAAATGCCCCAATAAGTGGAGTAGATTCTGGTAAAATTAAAATTGCCATCATTAAAATTAAAATTGGTAAAAATAATTTTTCTAATCTATGTACTTTTCTCAACGCTGGCATTTTAATTTTTCTTTCTGCTTCAGTTGTTAATGCTCTCATAATTGGAGGTTGGATTACAGGCACTAGTGCCATATAACTATATGCAGCAACTGCAATAGCTCCCAACATCTCTGGTGCAAGTCTATTAGCAATAAAGATTGAAGTTGGACCATCTGCTCCACCAATAATAGAAATAGCTGATGCTTGTTGTAAATCAAATCCTAGATAAACAGCACCAACCAATGAACCAAAAATACCAAATTGTGCAGCTCCACCAAGGATAGCTGTTTTTGGATTAGCAAGTAGCGGACCAAAGTCTGTCATAGCTCCAACACCCATAAAAATTAATAAAGGAAAGAACTCATTTGCGATACCCATATTATAAATAATACCAAGCATTCCGTGTTCTCCACCCATATTAGCAAGTGGAACATTAGCTAGTAATCCACCAAATGCTATAGGCAATAGTAAAAGTGGTTCAAATCCCTTTGCAATTGCAAGGTAAAATAAAATACCTACAATAAGAAACATGATTATTCTTCCCCATGTTTGTTCAAATACAGTCATTAGTCTTGCATCTTCAGTATGTGGTTCAGAAGTCATTATGTCATCTCCTGGACTTAAAATTGCATTAATACCTGTTGTTTGATAAAACGAATTAACGAGTCCACTAAGTGTTTTAGCTTGATATTCATGTTCTACTGTTTTTGTTTCTGTTGTTTCTATACTATTTGCAAATGAGTTAACACTAAAAATAGATATTAACATCATTAAGACAACAGAAATGATTTTTTTATTCATTGTTTTCTCCGAACTTTTGTTTTAATATCACTTAAGCTATAACAGCTATAGTTTGACCCTCTTCAACGGCATCATTTGGTTTAACAGGAATAGCTACTACAGATCCAGCAACTGGAGATTCAATATCTATTTCCATTTTCATTGCTTCTAAAATAGCAATAACTTGACCTTTTTCAACTTTATCTCCAACATTAACTAGTATTTTCCATACATTACCATTTACAGATGCACCGATTTCAGTACCTGAACCACTTGGAGCAGGTGCAGCAGCTGGTGTAGCTGCAGGAGTTTCTGTAGCTACTGGAGTTACAACTTGAATATCTGCATTACCTTCTGCAACTTGAACACTAAATTTTTTACCATCTACAACTACTGTATAATTACCATCAGCCATTTTTGAATTTCCTTTTTCTTCTGTTTTTTCTTCTATTATCTCTTCACTAATTTTTCTTATATTTAATGGAGAATCACCTTTTAAGAATGTAATACCCTTTTCATCACAAGCAGCGGCAATGAAAATATTTTCTTCACTTGTTTCTAATCCTTCAAGTTGAAGTCTTTCTTTCCATGCAGCGATTGATTTCTTAGGATCTTTGTCTGCAATATCAAGTGGATTTTCTTTTGTTGGAGCAAGTTTTAATTTTTCTGAAGCTAATTTTACAATCTCTTCATCTGGTGATACTGGAGTTTTACCAAAGTAACCTAATACCATTTTCCCATAACCTGGAGCTATTTGTTTCCATGGTCCAAAGAATACATTTGCATATGCTTGTTGCCAGTAGAATTGTGAAACAGGAGTAACTGATGTACCGTACCCACCTTTTTCAACAACTTCTTGCATAGCTTCTATAACTTCTGGAAATT
>JAONGR010000046.1 GCA_028375605.1 Arcobacteraceae bacterium | reverse complement strand
TAATGCCCCGATACTCACCCCTAAAGTCATATAAATCAATGCGATTATAAAATCACCATTAAAATTTATGTAACTATCTTCAGCTAACAAAAAAGGCAATACTAAAAACGTAGAGGATAAAGTTTGTATCGCTCCTCCTGAAAAAAGATTCATTTTAGAACAATATTTTTTTTGATATAGATTCCCAAAACTAAGTCCAAATAAAGATAGAAAAGAAAACGATACACCAAAAATCATATCTGAAGAAAACTCCATGGAAGAATATAATACAAAACATACACCTAAAAATCCAGTGAGAAGTCCAATTGTCCCATATCTGTTGATCCTTTCACCCAATAATTTCATAGCAAAAAATGTTACCACTATTGGTTGAAGAGCAATTACAAGAGCAGTTAAAGAGGCACTTACACCATACGAAATAGCTAAAAATACACCTACAGAAAATGTACCTACTGTTAAACTACCAGCTACACTTATATGTAAAAACTCTTTAGCAGTTTTTGGCCATGATGATTTTAAATAAAAAGCGATCAAAAGCAAAATCATAAAAGCTATAAAAAATCGTAAACCTAAAAACGCCATAGGTGAAGCATTTTCGAGTCCTGACTCTGTAAATACAAAACCACTTCCATATAATAATACAAAAGCTACTGCTAAAAAACTACGCTCTACAGATTTTTTCATAATAGTATCACCTAAAACCTTTCTTGACTATACAGTCAAGTCAAAGTATAACAAAAAATTGACTAGTTAGTCAAGAGTTTTGATAATTATATTATTTTGTGATTTTTAGAGAGTTTAAAAAGAATTCTAATTGAGAAATACAACATTGAAACATATCTGCATCATGTGATTTTTTTGCAGTAATAAGACAACCTTCAAGTGATGCTACAACATATATCCCTAATGATTTTACATCATTGTGTTGTATCTCATTATTTAAAATCGCTTTTTGAAGTACCTCTTCTATGATTTGTTCAAATCTAAAATATATAATTTCTAAAGCAGATTTAAACTCGGCATCTTTTGATGATAGTTCTTGTACTAAGTTATTTACTTTACAGCCTGTTACAAAATCGAAATTTTTTCTGTCTTTGATAAGTTTTAATAATTCCTCTATAATGTTTGAGTCGTATTTTAAAAGTATCGAATATTTATCTTCTATATAGTCGGATACTCGCTCTTTTATTACAGCTAAACCTAACTCTTTTTTAGATTTAAAATAGTGATACATAGAACCTTTGTTCATATTTGCAGCTTTAAGTATCTTATCTACAGAAGTAGAATAATAGCCATTATGATATATTTCATCAAAAGCTACATCTAAAAGTTTTTCTCTTGAATTATTCATAATTTTTTCTTTCTGATTTCAATTATATTTTTAAAATATTAGCCTAAATTCACTTTAAAGACTATCTTAGAAACTATTTAAGGTCAATCTTAAAGTATCTTTGCTATCTTTCATTTAGAAAATTAAAAGGTCAATATATGTCAAATTTTGTATTAATACTTATATATATTTCTGTTGGTTTTTTATTTAAAAATGTTAAATTACCAATCAAAAATTTACATCTTAAACTAAACCGTTTTATTATACTCATCGCTTTACCTGCTATGATACTTTTAGAAACGCCAAAAATACAGTTCTCTGTTCATACTCTTATACCTATGTATATAGCGTGGATCACAATGATAGCATCAGCTTTACTTGTATATTTTTTATCTAAAAAATACCAATTTACGAGAGAAGTGACGGGAGCTTTGATGTTAGTTACTGTACTTACAAATTCATCTTTTGTGGGTATTCCTGTAATAACAGCTCATTTTGGAATGGAATCATTACCATTTATAGTATTATATGACCAATTAGGTACAACATTTGGACTTGCTACATACGGAACCATTGTAGCAGCGTATTATGGAAATAAAGGGGAAGTATCAATATGGATAATAATTAAAAAAATAATCCAATTTCCCCCTCTTATTGCCTTTGCTGTTGCTATACTTTGTAGTTCATATACTTACCCTGATTTATTAATCAAGATATTAGAACTTTTAACTTTACTGATTGTTCCATTTGCACTTATTTCAGTGGGCTTACAACTAGAATTTAAACTTGCAACTTCTGAGGTAAAACCATTTGTAATTTCTTTAATGATAAAACTAATTATATCACCAATAATTGCAATTTTTGTTTGTCATATATTTGGATGGAGTGATTTACTTATAGGAAAAGTTTCTATCATGGAATCAGGAATGGCCGCTATGATAACTGCAGGGGTAATTGCATCTATGAATGGGCTAGCACCAAGACTTAGTAATGCTATTGTTGCTTACGGTATAGCATTGTCATTAATAACATCTTGGTTTTTATATATAATTATTAGCTAAAAACTTTTTCTTTAAGTACATTATATATCTTTTCCATCTGAGGTACCGAAATATTAAAAGTATTCGCTTCCCTTACAACATAACCAATAAGTAAATCAAATTCGGATTTACTTTTATTTTCAAATTCTACTTGCATAGCAGTTTTTGTTTCATATTCGACATGACTAGCTTGATTAACTACTTTTTCTATATCTTTATTTGTTATATCAACATTTTTAGCATTTGCAACTTTTTGTATCTCTAAAAGTATATCTACCATAAGTTCTAATTGTTCTTTAAAAATATAGCCTATTGGTTTATCAAAATAAGTTGTTAACATAGACATAGTCGAGGTAAATAGATATTTTTTCCATCTTTCATAACGTAAACTTTTGGTAGTCATTGTTCTTAACTCACAATGATTTAAAAGTTGTTCGAGTATTTTTAAATTGATATTTTCAACTGAACATGCAATTTGAAGATAAAATGTAAAAGATTTTCTTTGTACTATACCAGTACTTTGAAGTTCAGAAATAATATGGATAAGACCATCTCCTATAACACAAGGAGGTAAATAACTTTTTAGAGATGTTGTTACACCTATTCCATCTGAAAGTGGAATAATAAGCGTATTTTTATCAATGGCATTCTCTATAGACTTACAAGCAGACTTATAATCACAACTTTTTGTAGCAATAAAAATGATATCGTATATGTCACTATCAAGAAAGTCCACAGTATATGGATATACTGTGAAATCATCTTTTTTGTATTCTATAACTTTAAGACCATTTTCTTTTATAAATTCAAGATTTTCATCCCTAGCAACAAGAGTTACATCATGATTATTTTGAGTAAGTTTAGCAGCTAAATATCCACCAACTCCACCCGCACCAACAATTGCAATTTTTAAAGACATGGTTTAATAAAAGAGAGTTTTGACTACCCTCTTCCTCTTCCACCACCATTTGAGTTTCCTCGAGATTGACCACCACGACCTTGACCACCTCTTGATTGTCCTCCGCCATTTCCTCTTGATTGACCTTGTCCGCCACCGCGACCACCGCGACCTCTTCCTCCACCTTGTTTTTTCTTAGGTTCAGGCTTGATCGTTGGATCCACTTCGTATCCAGGAATTACTTCTTTTTCGATATCTTTTTTTATTAGTTTTTCAATATCTCTTAAAAATTCATGTTCATCAACACATACTAAAGATAATGCAACACCATCATTTCCAGCTCTTCCTGTTCTTCCGATTCTATGTACATAATCTTCAGGTACATTTGGAAGCTCAAAGTTTATTACGTGAGGCAATTGATCAATATCAATACCACGAGCAGCAATATCAGTTGCAACTAAAACTTGAATAGCATTTGCTTTAAAATCAGCTAGGGCTTTTGTTCTTGCTCCTTGACTTTTATTTCCATGAATTGCAGCTGCTTTAATACCTTCAATCTCTAAATGTTGAGTAAGTTTATTTGCACCATGTTTCGTTCTTGTAAATACTAATACTTGATGCCAGTTATCTCTTTTGATTAAATGTACTAATAATTCTTTTTTTCTACCTTTATCAACAAAGTGCACTTTTTGGCTAATTGTTTGAGCTGATGTATTTCTTTTTGCTACTTCGATTAAAGTAGGATTATTTAGTAAATTATCTGCTAAAGTTTTAATACTTGTAGAAAATGTAGCAGAAAAAAGTAAACTTTGTTTATCACTTGGTAACATTTTTAATACTTTTTTGATGTCATGGATAAATCCCATATCTAGCATTCTATCTGCTTCATCAAGTACAAAAAATTCTACTGCAGATAAATCTAGAGCACCTTGCCCGATTAAATCTAAAAGTCTTCCAGGAGTTGCGACTAAAATATCTACACCATTTCTAAGTTTTGCTTTTTGAGGATTGATACCAACTCCACCAAAAACTACAGCAGATGTAAAAGGTAAATATTTACTATAATCTACCACATTTTGATGTACTTGGGCTGCTAATTCTCTTGTTGGAGTAAGGATTAAAGCTCTAGCTTTTAATTTTTGTTTTTTATTTGATCTATGAGTCATAAGTTCTAAAATTGGTAATGTAAAACCAGCTGTTTTACCTGTACCTGTTTGAGCCCCAGCTAAAACATCTTTTCCTTCTAATACTAATGGTATTGCTTGTGCTTGAATAGGACTAGGACTTGTATACCCTTGATCTTCTATAGCTTTTAAAATTGGTTTTGATAAACCTAGATTTGTAAATGACATATATTATGTACCTTTTGATTATAAAATTTCTCGAATTGTACCATAATTACACGACGATAGTTGTATTCTCTAATAAATTAACAAAAGCTTAACATTTTTAAAATATACTAAAAGAAACAAGGTAAAAAATGAACTCTTTTAATTTTTTCGATACATTACTTCCCTCTAGTAAACAACAACTTTTAGATTCATCTACATTTCAAAAAATTCCTCAAGGAGCTCAACTCTATGCTCAAGGTGATATTTGTGCAGGTATATTATTTTTAACTAAAGGAAGAGTTAGAGTTGTAAGACAAAATGAAAATGGGCAAAGTGTCTTACTTTACTATTTTTCACAAGGAGAACAATGTAATGTAAATTTTACAAGCTCTTATAATTCAGCACCAGCAGTGGGTACTGCAATAGCAGAAACTCCGTTAGAAGGATTTGGTGTTCCCGTAGAATTAATCTCAAAACTTTTTGTCGAAGATAAAGAGTTCCAAAGATATGTTTTTGACCAATACGCAAATCGTTTAGAATCAATGGCATCGTTAGTTGAAGAGATACGATTTTTAAGTCTTGATACAAGATTACTTCACTGGCTACAATCTCAAAATACAAAAGAGATACACATTTCACATGAAGAGATTGGAGAGATTATTGGCTCATCAAGGGAAGTAGTTAGTCGTATTTTGAAAAGTTTTGAAAAAAATAATATTGTAAAACTTTTTCGTAAAAAAATCGAACTTTTATAGCGAAAAAGTTTTACTAATATTTAAGCTTTTTTTCTTAAATAGTCAATAGAGTATTTATTGAATTCTATGAAATATGAAAGCATAAAAAACAATATTGAGTATAGTATTTGAGATGAGATCAAAGACCAATTTTCTTGTAAGGCTGATCCAAATATTAATACTACAATTAGGAATCCTCCAACTAATAAGGTTCTATTTGTAAATAGTCCTATAATTAATAATAACCCTAGAGCCAATTCTATATATGGTAGAGAATACGCAAATAAACTCACCATACTTTCACTCAAAAGTGTACCTTCAAATCTTTCTACCATGCCAGCACTAAAAGCATCTATTTTTGGAATTCTCATTACTCCATGTAAGAACATATTAATACCAAGAGAAAGTCTTAGTATTAAATATGCCCATTCCATTGTATTTTGTTTATTTTGTTCCATCTTTTATCCTTAAAATAATGCGGCTTGATAATAAATAATATAAGTTCCTGCTACAAGCATAAATACTGCACTAATTTTTTGCATATGAGGTAAAATTGTACGTATATTTCTGTTTATAAAATCTTTTGCAAAAATAGAACTTACAATTGTAATAACCATCAACAAACTAATACCTACAAAGTAAGCAACAATATAACCTATACCTACTAAAGTATCTGGTTCACTTAATGATTGTGTAGCAACAACTAAAAATAGTGGAAATAAACATCCCAACGCACCTATAGCATATGCTACTCCAAAAAAGAAAGACTCTTTTACTTCGCTAGTATACTCTTTTTGATTCATATGAATATTTACACTAAAATCTTTTCCCATAAACATTAAAACTGCTAAAACTACAAGGATTACACCTAATGTAATAGAGATGTATTTCATGTAACTTTTTATAATTTCAGCTGCAATTACTATAAATCCACTTGCAATTGTATAAATAAGTAAAATTCCTAAAATAGAAAAAAATGCAAGCTTTAATCCTCTAACAAGTAAATTCATTTTAGTTAATTCAGCTCCTTGATTTCGAGAAACAAACGAAAGTATATAAGCTGGAAGAAGAGCAACTGCACAAGGGGCAAAAAATGCGAATATCCCTTGCACAAAAGAAAAATAGGTAAAACTATTCATTACTTTCCAATAGTATCAGATAGAATTTTTTCATATCCTTCTAATGTAATATGTCCTCTTTCCATAAATGTAATCTTACCTTTTTTATTTACTATTATTGTTGTTGCCTGACCACGTACTCCAAAATCAACCATTAGTTTAGGTTGTCCAGAAACCATTGGAAATTCTAAATTATGTTTTTTTGCAAGTTTGTTAAGAACATCATTTGTATCTGTTGGATCAATACTAATTGCTATAAAATTAACTTTATCTTTATATTCTTTATATACTGTATTTAGTGAAGGCCAATTTTTAGCACATACTGGACACCATGAAGCTGTAAAATAAACTAAAGTTGGTTTTTGTGACTCTAAATATCCATTTAAAGAAACCTTTTCCCCTGTTGTTGTAGTTAGACTAAAGTCTGGTGCCATTGTTGGTGCAGAAAATGCTGCACTTACTAGAATCATAAATGTTATAATGATTTTTTTCATTTGTATTTCCTTTTTATATTT
>JAONGR010000045.1 GCA_028375605.1 Arcobacteraceae bacterium | reverse complement strand
TTCAAATATAATAGGTGGAATAGGTGCTGACACACTTATAGGAGATACTGGTTTAAATACTATTGATGGTGGAGATGGAGATGATTTACTCATTGGTGGAGATGGCTCTGATAGTTTAATCGGTGGAAGTGGAAGTGATACTGTAAGTTATGCTTTAGATAGTAGTTTAGTTAATGTAAATTTACGAACAGGTACAGGTACAGATAGTAGTGGTGGAACTGATTCTTACAATTCTATTGAAAATATAGTAGGTAGTGATTATGATGACACTATTGAGGGTGATAGCGGCGATAATACTCTTAAAGGTGGAACTGGAACAGATACTCTTACATATGAAAATGCAACAGGTGGAGTAACCGTAAATTTAGCTAATAGTGTAAATAATACCGGTAGCGATGGTACCGATACTATAAGTGGATTTGAAAATTTAACTGGGTCTGATCATGATGATATTTTAACTGGAGATACTGGTATAAATACTATTCATGGAGAAGATGGAGATGATACTATCACAGGTGGAGCTGATTCTGATATCCTTTATGGAGATGCAGGAAATGATACTTTTAAAGTATTATTAGGTGATGGAGATGATACTATTGATGGTTATACTGATGGTGTAACTATAGATATTGATGATGCTTCAAATAAAGATACTATAGATTATAGTGGTATTACAGATACTACATATCATGCAGAGGTTGATTTATCTCAAACTTCGCCATCTGGTATAGTAACAGATGGTTCAACTGTAGAGCAAACTGATACTCTTATAAATATCGAAAATGTAATAGGAAGTAGCGGAGATGATACTATTACAGGTGGAAGTGAAACGAATATTCTTGAAGGTTCAGATGGCGATGATACTTTTATATTCCAAGATGGTATGACTAGTGGAGATAGTATCATTGGTGGAAGTCATACAATATTAAATGACGGTACACAAGGTACAACAGATGCTTATACTGGGAAAGGTGATACTGTAGATTATAGTAATCTTTCAGATAAAGTTGTATTAACTATGGCTGAAGGTACAGGAACAACAAATGTTACAGTAGGTGGAACATCAAATGACCATACTTTTGCGAGTATTGAAAATGTGACAGGTTCAAGTGCTGAAGATACAATAACAGGAAATAGTTCAGCTAATACAATATTAGGTTCAGATGGCGATGACACTATAGATGGTGGAGATGGTGCTGATTATCTTGATGGTGGTTTTACTGATAATGGTAGTGCTGAAAATAGTCAGTCAAATACTTTATCTTTTTTAAGTTTGTCAGAAGCTGTTAATGTTGATTTATCAACTGACAGTGCAATTAGTACTGTTTCAGCAGAGCAAGATACAATTTTAAATTTTTCAAATATAAAAGGTACAGATTTATCATCTCAAAGTGATACCTTAAAAGGAGATGAGAACACTAATATTATTGAAGGATTTGCTGGAAATGACACTCTTGAAGGTTTAGGTGGAGATGATATCTTAGATGGTGGTGAAGGAAACGATACTTTTATTTTAAGTGCAGATGATGGTGAAGATACAATTGATGGAGGTGACGGAAGTGGGGATACTTTAGATTATTCTAACTTAACTCTAAATCAAAGTATTAATATTGAACTGGATACATCGACAAGTAAAGATGTAACAATTACTGATAATCAAGGTACAGATGTAGATTTAAGTGATGACACTACATATACTGATCATATTGTTAATATTGAAAATGTTACTGGTGGTGCTGGAGATGATAGTATTATTGGTGATTCTAATACGAATACATTCTTAGGAAATGAAGGTGATGATTATCTTGATGGAGCTGCAGGTAAAGATGAACTTTATGGTGGAGCTGGAGATGATAGTCTTGAAGGTGGTACAGAAGCTGATGAACTTTATGGTGAAGCTGGAGATGATAATTTAAGTGGTGGGTCTGGTCTTGATATTATTGATGGTGGTGAAGCTGATGAAAATACTGGAGATAGTATTGATTATTCAGGAGAAGTACAGTCTTTAGATATAAATTTAAAACAAATAGGTACGGATTTAGCTGGTTATTCTACAGCAACAGTTGGTGGAATAAAAGCTGACTACTTAAAAGATATCGAAAATATTAAAGGCTCAACAACTGATGATTATATTGGTGGAGATGATGATTCCAATATTTTACAAGGACATTACGGAAACGACACAATAGTTGGTGCGGGAGCTGATGATACTCTTTATGGTGGTAAAGGTGACGATATATTTAAAGCTGGACTTGATAGTAATGGTGATGCAATCTTAGAAGATGGTGATGATGGAGCAGATACTATTGATGGTGATGGTGGAGTAGGTTCTGGTACTGGAAATGATACTGTAGATTATAGTGCTATTGCTCAATCAATTAGTGTTACTTTAGATGGTTCAAATGACGCGACTGTAACTATAGATACGTATTCAAATGACATTATTAAAAATATAGAAAATGTTATAGGAAGTAGTGTAGATGATATTATCATCGGAGATTCTGGAGCAAATGTTTTAGATGGAAGTGATGGTGATGATACTTTAAGTGGTGCTGGTGGAAATGATACTTTAATCGGTGGTATTGGTACAGATGTAGCAGATTATAGTACAGCTGCTACGGCGGTTACTATTGATTTAAGTGATACTGATGGAGATGGTTTTGAAACTTCAGATGATGGAGATGGAGGACAAGATAGTTTAGATGGAATAGAAATTATTATTGCTTCATCTGGGGATGATTTATTAACTGGAGATTCTTTAAATAATACCTTTATTGGTGGTGATGGTTATGATAAGTTCTACGGAACAGATGGAGATGATACTTTTTATTCTGGTAGTTTAGATGCAAGTGGAAACTATGTAGATGATGGAGAGTTTGGAAAAGTAGATTATGATAATGATGGAAATAGTCCTGTTGGAAAAGTTTATATTGATTTAAATACAACATATACTGATCTTGATGGAAATGTTTATAGTCAAGCATATAAATCAAACTCTACAGCTAATGACAATGATTATACGGATGGTACAGATAGACTGTATGGAATAACAACTGCAAGAGGTACAAGTTCACATGATACTATTATCGGGAATAGCGAAGGAAACAAGCTTCAAGGAGAAGGTGGAGATGATTATTTTGAAGGTGGAGATGGAGATGACTCTTTAGAAGGTGGAGATGGAAATGATATTTTCGTTGCTACAAGTATTACTGATGGTGTTGATGATATTTACGGTGAGAGTGGTAGTGATACAATAGATTATAGTGCATATTCTAGTGCAAATTTTATTACTGTTAATCTAGGGTCAAGTACAGTTGATGTTACAGGCGGAGATAATGATACATTTTCGAGTATTGAAAATGTAATTGCTACACAAGGTGCAGATATCGTAACTGGTAATGCAGAGATAAATACACTTATTGGTATGGAAGGTGCAGATCAATTAGATGGTGGAGATGGAGCAGATAAACTATATGGAGATAATGTTGCAAATAATTTCGTAGCAGTATTAGATGGTTCAAATGATGATACATTAAAAGGTGGAGCAGGAAACGACGAACTTTACGGTGGAAAAGGTGATGACACACTTCAAGGTGGAGCTGATGACGATATTTTACATGGTGGAGATGATATTGATACTGTTGATTACAGAAGTGCTTCAAGTGCTGTTACTGTTGATTTAGCACTTACAACAAGTCAAGCTGTAGGTGGAGGAGAAGGAAATGATACATTTATTGAGATTGAAAATGTATTAGGTTCTTCTTATGCTGATACTTTTAAATCTAACTTTGGAGCTGATAATAGTTTTGATGGTGGAGTTGCTGATACTAATGGTGGAGATACTGTAGATTATAGTGCCCTAAATGTTGATGATGCAACTATTGATAAAATTGTTACTGATTTATCTACAGCTACAGTGACTAGTGATAGTGGTACAACACTTCAAAATGTAACGGATACTTTTATAGATATTGAAAATATTATTGCAAGTGCTGGTAATGATACACTTACTGGTAATGCAAGTGATAATACTTTACAAGGTTTAGCTGGAGATGATATTATTGAAGGTGGAGCTGGAGATGATTATCTTGATGGTGGTACAAATACTTCAGTAGGTGATACAGTAAACTACTCTACAGCTAATGAAGGTGTAAATGTAGATTTAGGTATTGATGGTACTTCTCAAAATGTAAGTGCTGGACAAGGTAATGATACATTCATTGGTATAGAAAATGTGATTGGATCTGCTTATTCAGATACATTTAAAAGTAATACTAGTGTTTCAAATACGTTTAATGGTGGTACCACAGACTTAAGTGATGCAACAAATCCAGCAAATGAACAAGCTTCTGATGAAAATGATACTGTAGATTATTCATCATTACTAAATGCAACAGACAAAATAGTAGTAGATTTAAGTAATACTAGCAATAACGTATCTGTTACAGTATCAAACGTACTTCAAAGTCCAGATACATTAATAAATATTGAGAATGTAACAGGAAGTTTTGGAGATGATACTTTTACTGGAAATAGTGATAGTAATATTTTCTTAGGTGGAGATGGAGATGATACATTTTTGATTACTGGTGCATCTGTAGGAAGTGAATCAGATACTTTAGATGGTGGTAATAATACTTCTACAGGAGATACTGTAGATTTCAGTGGTGTGACTGATGTAAATTATTTTGTTGATGTTGATTTAGCTTCTCAAGATTTATATTTAAAAGACAATTCTGCCTCAAATATAATAGTAAGAGATGATACGGTTTTAAATATTGAAAATATTACTGGTACACAAAACGAAGATACTATTAGAGGTAATAGTTCTGCAAATATACTAAAAGGTGAGTCTGGAACAGATAGTATTTATGGTAATGAAGGTGCAGATATTATTTATGGTGGAAGTAATACAGATGATGTATTAACTGCAACTACATATGAAGTTCTTGATGGTGGAGCTGATGATGATACTATTTATGGTGGAACTGGAAATGATTCTATCTTAGGTGGTACAGGTGTTGGAGAAGATACACTTTATGGTGAAGCTGGAAATGATATCATTAAAGGTGGTTCTGGTATTGATATTATTGATGGTGGAGCTGATGATGATACACTTAAAGGTGATGCTGGTGAAGATACTATTTATGGTGGATTAGGTGATGACGAGATAGAGGGTGGAACTGAAGGTGACCTAATTTATGGAGATGATTTATCAAATACTGATACTGCTGGTGGAGACGATATTTTAAGTGGTGGAGATGGTACAGATACTATTTATGGTGGTTATGGAGATGATACTTTAAGTGGAGGTTCTAATGATGATGACCTCTATGGTGGAGAAGGTAGTGATACTGTAACATACGAAAACTCTGTAAATAGCGTAGTAGTGAACCTTTCAACACAAACAGCAGTAGGTGAAGGAAATGATACTTTAGGATCGATTGAAAATGCAATTGGTTCAGCGTATGATGATACTTTTATTTCTGATTTTAATGCTTCAAATATTTTTGATGGAAATGAAAGTCTTAATGAAATCACAGGAGATAGTATAAGTTACGAGACTATTGTAGTAACTGATCCAACAGTTGATAAAGTTGTTATAAATTTATCTACAGAAGTTGGTGAAGTATTAATAGGTGATGGTTATTTTGAAGCAGATGTAACATATAATAATGGAGTAGATTCATTTACAGACTACTTAATAAATATAGAAAATATTACAGGTAGTACTGGAAATGATACTATTACAGGTGCTAGTGATGAAAATAAGATTTATGGATTAGATGGAGATGATGTTTTAAGTGGTGGAGCTGATGATGATTATCTTCATGGTGGAGCTGGAAATGATACTGCAAGTTATATTGAAAAAACTGTATCCGTAACTGTAGATTTTATAAATAATACAGCAACTACAACAACAGAAATTGATACCTTAGAGAGTATAGAAAATGCTATAGGTGGTAGTGCTAAAGATACATTTATTATGAATGAAGATAATGCCACAAATATCATTGATGGACAAGGTGATGAAGATACAATATCTTACGAAAACTACTCTTCAAATGGTGTAACTGTAAATCTTAGTACAATTTTAGCTCAAAATATACAAACTAGTGATAGCGATACTCTTACAAGTATAGAACATATTACTGGTTCTACAAAAGCAGATACTATTATAGGTTCTTCTGATGCGAATTCTATAGTTGGTGGAAGTGGAAATGATACTTTCATAGCTGGTACAGATATAAATAATGACGGTACAATGGATACATGGGCTGATGATGGAGCTGATTATATTGATGGTGGAGATGGTACTGGAGATTGGGCTGATTATAGTATTATTGGTGATGATAGTACTGTTGGTACAAATGGTATTGAGGTGACACTTGATAATTCAAATGAAGTAACAGTAAATGTAAATGGTCAAGCTGGGGTTGATACACTTTTAAATATAGAAAATATATCTGGAACACAAGATAGTGATAGTATTACAGGGGATGCTTTAAATAACTCTATTTTAGGAAATACTGGTGATGATATTATAAGCGGTGAAGGTGGTCTTGATAATCTTTTTGGTGGAGCTGGAAATGATACTATTAGTGGTGGAGCTGGAAATGACACTATTATTGGTGGAGCTGATGATGATACTCTTACAGGTGATGTAGGTGATGATGATATTTATGGTGGAACTTATGATGGTACTACACATGTTGATTTTGGAATAGACACAGTTGACTATACAGATGCTTTAGAAGATTTAACTATAAATCTTGATTTAAATGAATCTGATGGAGCAACTTATATTGGTCTTTCTGATGGGTTTGGTGGTACTCAAGGGCAAGGTGATGACAATCTTTATGGTATAGAGAATGTAATAGGTTCTAACTCTTCTGCTGTCAAAGATACTATTTATGGAAGTGCTGTATCAAATGTTATTACTTCTCAAGCAGGTGATGATTATATAGAAGCTAGAGATGGAGATGATACTGTAATAGCTGGTAGTGGGGATGACACAATAGTTGCAACTAGTGCAAATGATGGAGCTGATTATTATGATGGTGGAGCTACTGGAAGTGATACTCTTGATTATAGTGTATTAAATGAAGATATAATTGTTGATTTGAGTGTTGCAGCCAATACAGAATTTGTAAGTGGAAGTGGTACAAATGACTCTTGGACAGTTTCAATTACTGGTGGAGATAACGATATTATTAAAGATATTGAAAACTTCATTGGCGGAGCTGGTGATGATACTATTACTATGAATTCAGGAGTAAATCAACTTGAAGGTGGAGCAGGGGCTGATACTTTAAGTGGTAATGTCGGTAATGATATTATTGATGGATATTATAGTGGAAAAGATGAAGCTACTGAAGAAGGTGCTATTCAATATGATACTGTAAGCTACGAGTATCTTACTTCTAAATCAGTAACTTTAGACCTACAGTTAGGTACATCTTTTGTTGATTCGAATGATGAAGATACTTTAATTTCAATTGAAAATGCTATAG
>JAONGR010000044.1 GCA_028375605.1 Arcobacteraceae bacterium | reverse complement strand
AATATGCGATGCAATTACTGTTTCTTTACTTAATAAATCAAAATTTATTTCAGAAATAAATGTATCATTTGAAATATCAAAATCTTTTGCTGCTGTTGGATGTATTTTATATATATGACCTATAATTTTTCCATTTATAATTACAGATGCATTTTGGTATGGATGAATAAAGTTGTTATCAACTTTTTTCATTGTTTCTAATTCGAAGTCACCAATTATATTAGATAATTTTTGAGAGAAAGCGAAAAAGTCAATATTTTTAGGTTTTGCTTTATTTGATACCGATTCAGATTCAGATTCTCCAGAAAAAATAAATCCTAAAGTTTTTGTTTCTTCTCTATTTTTATTAAAAATTGTTCCAATTTCAAACAATCCAATTGATTTGTAACCTTGTTTAGAATTATGAGAAACAGCTTGAGCAAAATTTAATGCCATAGTAGTTCTAAACGTATTAAGTTCATTTACAATTGGATTTAAAATCTCTTTTTTCTTTATAACTGTTGGAAATTTATATTTCTCTAGTAGTTCTTTATTTGTAAATACATAAGTTAATGTTTCGAAAAAACCATTTTCTATTGCTTTTGTTCTAATTTCATTTTTTAGTATTAATTTATTTGATGTTTCATTTATATTAGCAAGTTCTTGAATCTCTAATGGTTTTGATTTAATTTTATCAATTCCAATCATTCTTACAATTTCTTCTGTAATATCAGCAATATTTTTAATATCGTGTCTAAAAGATGGAATTGTTACATTGATAGTATTTTGTCCATCTTGTTTTACAAAAAAACCAAGAGATGCAAGGATTTGGCTTACTTTACTTGGAGTAATATTTTGACCAATAATTGCATTAAGTCTTTTATTATTAACATTGATAGTTGTTTTTACAACATCATTTATGAAGTTTTTACTACCATTATAGATTGAAGCACCACTTTGAGATAGTAATGTTATTATTGCATTTACGCCACTTTCTAAATTTGGTTCACTACCTCTTGATGATTTATAATAAATATCACCAGTTTTTTTCTTTTTATCAAAAACATGTTGAGATAATTGCTCAGGATTTATGTAGCTTGCTTCTATTATAACTTCATCAGATAGAGTTTCTATTTTACCTGTTTCTATTCCAATAGTACTCACTTGTACTTCACCAACTACACTATCAAAACCGTCTTTGTCTTTTGTAATACTAAATGTAGATAACTTATCCATTTGTTTATTTGCAACAGCTTGCGTATAAACATTTAATAACACTCCTGAAGCATGTGTTGTATATGCAATTGCAGTTTCAATTTCAGTATCTTTTAATTGAGCCACAGTCGATGCTCTTAATATATGTAATAAGTCTAATTTAAAGTTTTTGATTGATGCTGCTTTATATATTAAATTTGCTTCACAATTTGTATCAAAAGTAACATCAAATACTTGACCTATGCCGATATTATTACTATTTACTACAGAGTCAACATTTTTCATAGGAATATTAAAATATGTACTTAATTCTCGAGCAACTCCATTTATACTTAAACAATCACCTCTATTGGCTGTTAGTTCAATTTCTATGATTTCATCATTAATAAGTGAATATTCATTTAGTTCTTTACCCACTTTTAGTTCACCAATAGAATTATCTAGTTCCATAATCCCATCATTTGTTTTAGCTAAACCAATTTCTGTAGAACTACAAATCATACCATTTGATGGTACTCCTCTAAGTTCTGCTTTTTTGATTTTAAAATCTTCTCCTAAAATAGCACCAACAGTTGCAACAGCAACATATTGACCCTCAGCAACATTTTTAGCTCCACAAACAATTTGTTCGATTTTACTTCCGATATCAACTTGACAAACATTTAATTTATCAGCATCAGGATGTTTTTCTTTTGACTGAACATATCCTACAACAACATTATTTGGAATTAATGTTCTATTTGTACTATCAACTTCTAATCCAATTGAATCTAAAGCTTTACATACGATTTGCGTACTTATTTTTGATATATCAATATATTCTTGTAACCATTGTCTTGTAACTATCATCTGAATTGTCCTAAAAGTCTAATATCACTCTCAAATAGAGATCTTAAATCTCCGATTTTATGTATAAGCATTGCGAATCTTTCAATTCCCAATCCAAATGCATATCCACTAACATTTTCATAACCAACAGCTTTGAATACGTTTTCATCAACAATCCCACAACCTAGAACTTCAAGCCATCCAGTATGTGAACAAACTCTACATCCTGAACTTTCTCCTGTAATTTCATCTTTACAGAAAATACATGAGATATCAACTTCTGCAGATGGTTCAGTAAACGGGAAAAATGAAGGTCTAAATCGTACTTCTACATCACCAAACATATGCTGTAAAAATTCTTCCATCACAAATTTTAAATTTGCAAATGAAACTACACCTTCTTTTTCTACAACTAACCCTTCAATTTGATGAAACATTGGTGTATGTGTAATATCGAAGTCTTTTCTAAAAACTGTACCAGGTGCTATCATTCTGATTGGTGGTTTTTGATTCATCATTGTTCTAATTTGAACAGGAGATGTATGTGTTCTTAAAACTGCTCCATCATTACAATAAAATGTATCTTGCATATCACGTGCAGGATGGTATTTAGGTAAATTTAACGCCTCAAAGTTATGAAAGTCATCTTCAACTAAAGGTCCCTCTTCAACACTAAAATTTAGGTTTTGAAAATATGTAGTGATTTGGTTCATTGTATCAGCTACAGGATGTTTTGCAGCATTATTTAAATTTGCAGTGAATTTTGTTACATCAATTTTCTCAGCTTCTAGTTGTATCTCCAACTCTTTTGCCATTAAAATTGTTTTTTGAATTTCTAAAACTTCATTTATTTGAGCTTTTTGTGTGTTTAAATTTTGCGCAAATGCTTTTTTTTCTTCATTTGGTACACTTTTCATTTTTGCAAATTCAAGTGTAAGTACACCTTTTTTACCCAAAATATCAACTCTATACTGTTCTAATTGTTCTAAAGATTCACTAGTGTTTATCTTATCTATCCAATCTTGCAAATGTATCTCCTATATCGATTCTTTAATATATAATCTTTAATAATTTGCGATTATACTCAAAGTCTTATTATAGTTTGGTAATGTCTTCTTTATCTTGTATTATGTTAAATAATGGGATAATCATTAAAAAAGAAAATAAGTTTAGATTATTACGAAATTTAAGTAAGGAATTATAGATTATTATGAAAATTTTAGAAGATTTAGAAAAACAGATCAAATTATCAGAATCACGTATTGCTTTAGCTCATAAACAATTATTGCAAAATGAATCAGGAAAGATAAAACTCTCATATATGGCTGTTGCCTCGACAGAATTAAGTATCGAAAAAAATACATTTTTGTTAAATAAATTTAAACATAAGTTACGAAAATTGCAAACTGAAAATTTAGATGAATTGGAAAAAGGTGAGCAAAATAAAGCTGAAATACGTGAAAATAATTACTTTAAATACCAGTCGCAAAGAATAAAACATACAACAAAAAAAACTGAAACAGAAATCAATGATGCTTTATATATTCTTGATGAAATTCCAGAAGCTATACGACTAGAAGATATTGATATTTTTCAAATTGCTCATAAAAGTAAAGATTTGTATTTGGAAATTCATTCTGATTTAGATGATGAACTCTTGGAGATAAAAAGTGAATTTCTATCTCTCCTTGAAGGAAATTTTAATGATACAAATCATGAATTGAAATTATTGAACTATAGAATTCCTATTATTATTTTACAACTAAGAATTTTACTTAAAAATATTAGAGAAAATCTTGCCGAGGCAACACTAAATAAAGAAGAATTTTCAGGTTTACCAAAATTCGAAGATTGGTGGATACAAGAGTTATGGAAAAGCCATCAAGCATATATGGGACTTTTCAAATGGAAAGAGATCATTTTAAGTTTATGTATTACTACTGAACAAAGAAGAGCTTTTGAAATAATATTTAAAAATTGGATTTTAGTAAAAAAAATCTTAAATGTAAAAGGAAATTTTGCATATTTTTATAACTATGCATTTGATGAGATGATTTTTAAATACGCTGAATTAGAAGATGAGTTTGATGAATCAAATTTACATATAATGAAAACTATTGTAGAAAAAATAACAGAAGATGAAAAATTTGATTCTGTATCAGAAGAACATAATATCATAACTCCATACATGAAATTTAAAATTGATAAATTAAAAGAAAGTAAAACTAAAGATAAGGATAATTGAGATAATGGTAACAATAATAGCTTTAGAAAAAATAATTAAAGATTTTGAATTACGTGTTGCGGTATCAAAGGGACAGCTTTCTCGACATAATTCAGGTGAAGAGAAATTATCCTTATTAGCTGAATCTTCTGCGGAAAATAGTTTAGAAGAACATGCTCCACTTTTAGATAAATATAGAAAAATGTTAAAAGAATTCGTAAAAATTGAAAAATTAGATTCTTATTCACATCGGAGACTTAGAGCTGCAATAGAGCGAAAAAAGTATTATAAATACAACATAAAAAAGAATACTAATAATACCAAAAAGCAAAAATTTAGAGAAAATGATGAACGAATCGAAGCTGCGATGATAATCGATGAATTACCAGAAGAGATAGTATTAGATAATGAAGAACTATTTGAAATCTCAACAAAGAATCTTGAGAGATATCTCAATTTTTCTGGAGATGTTAAAAATGAATTATTTACAATACAAGAAGAATTTAATAATTTAATAAAAAGTTTTACAGATGAAAATATAAAAAGTTTAGAATTATTAAACTACACAATACCTATTTTAATTTTTCATTTTCATATTTTAAAATTAAACATTATTGAACAAAATGAAGAACAAAATATTAAAGTACAAAGTTTAGGATTTTTTCCAAAATATAATGACTGGTGGATTCAAGAGTTATGGGAGAGTCATATTGCATATTTTTCACTTATGAAATGGAAAAGTGATGTATCTGATAATTGTATTACGGATGATTTAAAAAAAGGTTGGGCTATTATTTATAATAATTGGATTTTTATTAAAACTTTAATTAATGAAAAATCTGACTTAGCTTTTGAATATCAATATATACTGGATACTCTTTTATTTAAATATGCAAATCTTGAATCAGAATTAGATAAAAAAATAGTAGAAAAGGCAAAAAATGAGATGAAAGAGGAGTTAAACAGTAAAAAATATTCTGTCACTCCTTTAAAATGTGAAATTGTAACACCTTATGTAAATTATAAAATATCTAATAAAAAGAACCTATAAATAGGGATTTTATAAAAACTAACGTCTCCCTTATTATTCTTTAGATATACTAATAATAAAAATTATAAGGAAGATCTACATGTGTATATTTTGTAACCTAATCGAAGGCAAAATACCTAGTACAAAAATCTTAGAAAATGATAATTTTTTAGCATTTGAAGATATTAATCCTCAAGCTAAAATTCATGCTCTAATAATTCCAAAAGTACATATTCAATCATTTAATGAAATGACACCAAATGTAATGTCAGAGATGACAACATTTATTCAAGAAGTTGCTTTAACTTTAGGAGTGAAAAGTGATGGTTATAGATTAATCACTAATATAGGACAAAATGGTAATCAAGAAGTACAACACATACATTTTCACCTTTTAGCAGGTGAACAATTAGGAAGATTAGTTTAATGCAAGTTCTTGGAAAATTTAAAGAAGTACATGACCTAGAATATCTTGTTAAATCATATTTATATATTCCTCTAAAAGATGAGAATAACGAGGATATAGATATAGATGCAGAGCAATTAAATATTTTATTAAAGAAAAAAAACAAAAATGTAGCAGGTACAATATTCTTATTTAATCCTTCAAATGCACCTAAAAATTTACATATCGGTGAAAAACTTAGAAATCAAGGTTTTGAATTTCCTGATGAGTTTTGTGAACTACATGTTCCTGGTGAAGTAAGAATTGTAGGAAGAAATTTAAAAAGATATAGAGGGAAATTAATAGAAATAAAATATCTATTTAATTATAACAAAGAAAATATTGAACCTACTGCTGTTTTAGAAGTATTTGATATGGATCTTGGAAAATTAAATTCAAGTCAGTTAACAGTATTTGCTAAAGATGGTAATTTTCAAGACCCTAAAAATATAAGTTATAATGGAAAGTTTATCTTTTTTGCATGGGGTCATAAATTTGATAGACATCATACTGAAATATCATTGTATGCTTCAAATATTGCTTTATGGGCTAGTAAAACGGGTAAAGATATTGGATTTATTTATGATAGGGTAAAAGATAAAGAGGATAGTTTGGAATATGCTAGGTTTTACAAGCCTACAAGTTTTGGTAAATTGAAATTTGTTATTCCTCCTGCAATAGAAGCGGTTTTTTCAAAAGAAAAAATTGAACCATATCGTATATAAATAGGTTAATAATATATGAAATGGCAGATTTCTAAACAGTTTGACTTTTGTTATGGTCATCGTGTTTGGTCACAAGAATTAAATACGGAATTTTCATTAGATGATTGTTTGATGTGTAGACATCTTCATGGTCATCAAGGAAAAGTCTTAGTTCATTTAAAAAGTGAAAAATTAGAAAATGGTATGGTTACAGATTTTAAACATTTAAATTGGTTTAAAAAGTTTTTAGATGATACTATAGATCATAAGTTTATCATAGATATTAATGATCCTTTATTTCCTACTCTATTACCTCATTATAGTACTAAATCAAATTTAATTACAATGAATGAAAACTATTTAATACCTGATTTAACTATAGTAAAAAATGAAGATATTCATATTCAAGAGATGTATGAAGGTTTTATCATAGTAGATTTTGTACCTACAAGTGAAAATTTATCTGCATGGTTATTAAAAATAGTTCAAAAGAAAATGGCTCAAATAAATATTGAAGTTTCTCATTTGGAATATTTTGAAACACCTAAAAGTAGAAGTGTTGTATATCCATAGAGGAATTAAATGCTAGAAATCAATGAAATTTTCGGACCTACAATTCAAGGTGAAGGTAAGTATACTGGAAACCCTTCAGTTTTTGTAAGATTTGGAAAATGCAATATGCAATGTCCAGGATTTGAAGTAGAATATGAAACTCCAAGCGGTATTAAAAAGTTTTCTTGTGATAGTTTTTATGCCTCTGATATTGCTTTTAGAGATGAATGGAAAAAGTATAAAACTGCAAAAGAACTTATTTTAGAAGTATCTGCTTATATACCTCAATATAAAGTTGATATTGTTATTACTGGTGGAGAGCCACTTCTATACTGGAAAGATAAAGAATTCCAAAATTTTATGAAATATTATTTAGATAATGGTTTTAGAGTTACTATTGAAACAAATGCTTCAATTGATATCGAATTGTTTGAATCATGGCATAAAGATATAGTATTTTCTATGAGTGTTAAACTAAGTAATAGTGGTGAACGTTTATCAAAACGAGTAAATATTAATACCTTAAATAATATTATCTCTGTTACTAAAGATAGTTATCTAAAATTTGTGGTAGATAAAGAGTCTATTGAAACTGCAACAATGGAAATAGATGAAATTACAAGTAAAATAGACCCATGTGAAGTCTATCTAATGCCACTAGGTGATACCTCTGATATTATTGATAAAAACTCTTTAAGTGTAATTAATCTTGCATTAAAAAAAGGATATAAGTATTCCGATAGACTTC
>JAONGR010000043.1 GCA_028375605.1 Arcobacteraceae bacterium | reverse complement strand
CTAATATCCTTTTTATTTAATAATACAATTTATAACATATATTTATGACCTAAATATGAACTTTTTTTGTCAAAAGTTCATGATTAGGTCATTTTTCTTCATTATGATTAGATTGTATAAAATTAAAAAAGGATTTAAAATGAAAAAAATTGTTACAGCTACATTAGTAGGAATGTTATCTATCCCAGTATTTGGTGCAGAGTTTATTACAATAGGTACAGGTGGTGTTACAGGTACATATTACCCAACAGGTGGTGCTATTTGTAGACAAGTAAATAAGATGAAAAAAGAGACAAAAATCAGATGTTCTGTTGAATCAACTGGTGGATCTGTTTACAACATCAATACTATTAAAAATGGTGAGTTAGATTTCGGTATTGCTCAATCAGATGTAGTATATCAAGCAGCTCAAGGTACAGGTAAATTTGAAGGTAAACAAGTTAAAAAACTGAAATCAGTTATGGCTATTTATCCAGAATTATTAGCATTAGTTAGTAGAAAAGATGCAAATATCAAATCTATTATGGATGTTAAAGGTAAAAGAATTAATTTAGGAAATCCAGGTTCTGGTAACGAAGCTACTGCTTTAACATTATTTGATGCTAATAACATTAAAAAATCTGATTTAAAATTTGCAGGAGCACTAAAAGCTGCTGAGATGCCAGATGCATTAAGAGATAATAAAATTGATGCTTATTTCTATATGATTGGTCACCCAAATGCAAATATTAAAGATGCTACAAATTCAGTAGATACAAGAATTGTTCCTTTAGAAGGGAAATCAGTTGATAATTTAATTGCAAAATACCCATACTTTGCAAAAGCAAAAATTGTTAAAGGTTTATACAAAGGTGTTGATGCTGATGTAAATACATTTGGTGTTAAAGCTGTTTTAGTTACAAGTACAGATGTTAGTGATAAAGCTGTTTATACTGTGGTAAAAGCTATTTTAGAGAACTTCGATTCTTTCAAAAAACTACACCCAGCATATAACAATATTACAAAAGAATCATTATTAGATGGTTTATCAGCTCCTATGCATGAAGGTGCTATGAAGTATTTCAAAGAAGCTGGATTATTATAATCTAAGTTTTCAAATTTCAAGGAGATCTCCTCCTTGAAAACATTTTACATAGCTCATTTAAATTCTTTTAGATGACCTATGTAAACTATTCATTATTATTAAGAAAGGATTTACATGTCACTTTATGAAGAAAAACCTCATAAATTGAGCGAATTAGAAGAAGAACAAGCAGTTGAGAGCGAAGCTATAGTAAATGAGCTTGAAGGACAAAGAGTTTTTGGAACAGAACACTATGAATTTTGGCTAATTTCAGTTATTGCCTTAGCATGGTCATTATTTCAACTATATATTGTTGTTGAACCAATTAACTCAACAATAACGAGATCAATTCACTTATCATTTGGTGTTTTATTAGCATTTTTAATTTATCCAATGTTTAAAACAAGCTATTTCTTACAAAAAATTAGATGGTTTGGTTATACCTTTGCTCTTTTAGGTGTAATGGCATCAGGCTATATTGCATTTTTTTATGAAGAGTTATCAACTAGACCAGGTGATTATACTGCTGTAGATATTTTTGTTGCATTATTTGCAATTGTAATTTTATTAGAAGTAGGTCGTAGAGTTCTAGGAATGGCACTAAGTATTATTGCTATAATATTTTTATCTTATGCTCTTCTTGGTCCTTATATGCCAGAACTCATTATTCATAAGGGTGCAAGTTTAAACAAACTTGCAGGCCATATGTTTTTGACAACAGAAGGTATCTTTGGTGTACCTCTTGGTGTTTCTGCTGGATTTGTATTTTTGTTTGTACTTTTTGGTTCATTACTAGATAAAGCAGGTGCAGGAAATTATTTCATTAATTTAGCATTTGCTATGCTTGGTAAATATAGAGGAGGTCCAGCTAAAGCTTCTGTTGTTGCTTCTGGATTTACTGGTATTATTTCTGGTTCATCAATTGCAAATACTGTAACAACTGGTACATTTACAATTCCATTGATGAAAAAATCAGGATTTAGACCAGAGCAAGCTGGTGCTGTTGAAGTTGCAGCTTCTACTAATGGTCAACTTATGCCACCAGTTATGGGAGCTGCTGCTTTTATTATTGCAGAGTTTTTAGGTATGGCATATACTGATGTTATTATTGCAGCATTTATTCCAGCTTTTGTGTCTTATTTTGCACTATTTTATATAGTTCATTTAGAAGCTTTAAAGCTTGGACTTAAAGGTATGAGTAAAGATGATATACCACCTAAATGGAAAACATTTGTAACTGGAATTCATTATCTGATTCCTATTTTCTTTTTGATGTATACTCTTATGGTTTTAAGAGAATCAGCTGCAAGTGCTGCATTTAATGCGATTATGTTACTTATGTTACTTATGGTTGTACAACACCCTTTTAGAGCTTTTTTAGCAAAAGAGAAACTTACTAGAGATATTTGGTTATCTGGTTTTGTAGATATTTTAGCAGGGATGATTAGTGGTGCTAAAAATATGATACCTATTGCAATTGCTACAGCATTAGCTGGTATTATTGTTGGTACTATTACATTAACTGGTTTTGGACAAGTGTTAGTTGAAGTTATTGAAACTATTTCAGATGGAAATATTTTCATGATATTATTTTTGGCTGCTGCTGTTTCATTAGTTTTAGGTATGGGTTTACCTACAACTGCAAACTATATAGTAATGGCTTCATTAACAGCTCCTGTTATTTTAATACTAGCAGCAGATAATGGGTTCTTGATTCCTGCAATAGCAGCACATCTATTTGTATTTTACTTTGGTATTTTAGCTGATGACACACCACCTGTAGGGCTAGCTGCTTATGCAGCCGCAGGTATTGCTAAAGCAGATCCAATTAAAACTGGTATTCAAGGATTTAAGTACGATATAAGAACAGCAATTCTACCATTTATGTTCTTTTTTAATCCAGAGTTATTATTGATTTCTGGAGTTGATGCTTTAAATCCAGCTGATCCTAAGGGATGGATTTGGATTACTAATCCCCTAGAGATATCTGTTATTTTTGTTACTGCATTTATAGGGATGATTGCATTTGCTTGTTTTACACAAGGATTCTTTTTAGTGAAGACAAATATATTAGAAAGATTTTATTTCTTATTAATAATGCCATTTATGTTTTTACCAAAAATTATGCAAGAATATATAGGGTTATCAGATCACCATTTATCATACTTAATTGGTTTAACACTATTTGCCGCAATATTCTTTTTTCAAAAGGCAAAACAAAGAGAAGCTATAGCCTAATCTACAAATATAGTTTAATTTAAAAGATAAAAGGGGAGGAGATACTCTACCTTTTATCTTTTTTGTCTATAATTTCAAAAATACTAAAAGAAATCATTATGAAAAAACTTACACTTAAAATACTTTTACTTACTACTAGTTCTTTATTCGCTAAAAGTTTTATCACATTAGGAACCGGTGAAGAAAATGGTACATACTATCCTGTGGGTTTATCTATGTGCAAATTTATCAATCAAAAACAAAAAGAGATCAAATGTTCTGTTGAGTCTACAAACGGGGCAATTTATAATATTAATGCAGTATTAAATGAAAAGTTTAACTTTGCAATTTCTCAATCAGATACAATTTATCATGCGCTAAACAAAACAAAAAATTTTAAAAATAGCAATACCAATGAGCTTCGTTCTGTAATTGCAATTTATCCAGAATTATTTTCATTTATAGTAAGTAAACAATCTAATATTTCAAAAATTGAAGATATAGTAGGAAAAAAAATCAATATAGGTAGTTTGAATTCCGGAAGTGAACTTACAACTTTAGAAATTTTAAATGAATATAATATAAAAAAAACTGATTTAGGGCAAGCTAGTTCATTAGATGCAATGGATACTGTTGACGCATTAAAAGATAACATTATAGATGGTTATTTTTTCATGGTAGGACATCCTACTCAAAATATTAAAGATGCCATCGAATTATCAGATATATCTATTATTCCAATTAAAGGAAAGAAAATAGATAGTTTGGTAAAGAAAAGAAGTTATTTTACAAAAGCATCTATTGATGCACGTCTTTATGAAAAAATTGATACTTCAATAGATACAATTGGAACAAAGTCAGTTATTATATCAAGTGCAAAAGTTAGTGAGGAGTTAGTATATAATTTTGTAAAAATAATAATGGAGAACTTTAAAGAATTTAAAAACTCACATGGTGTATACCGAAATTTGACGAAAGAATCACTTTTCGAAGGAGTTACTGCACCCTTGCATAATGGAGTGAAGAGATATCTTCAAGAAGAAAAGAATAACTCTTCACACTAGAATTAGGATTTATGAATTACTTAATTCTTTACAATGCACTTCTAAAATACTATTTAAATCATCAAATATTTCAAGTGTCTCATTTTCAATTAGTTTTGCAATCTCTTCTAGCTCATCATTCGAAGCATTTAAAGCATTCTTATTAACATAATGTTGCACATCATTATGTATTTTACTATGAATTGTCAACAGTTTTTGCCATTGAGGAGTTTTAGTAAATATTTTGTTTTCTTTTTCTTGTTTCTGTATCCATTTACCCATTTTACATTCTTTACATGTTGGTATTATAAAAGAATCAAAGCTGTCTAGTTTTTCAAACTGTTTTGCCTTAAACTGAATATGTTGTGTTTTGTAAGATGAGATTATACTTGTCATTGCAGGGTCACATACTTGTTTTTTCGCATTTTCTTCAAAAGTAACGTCTCCCATAACAACTGTTAAATTATTAGAAAGTTTTTCAATCTCTTCTGAAAGTTTTTCTAACTCATTTGAGGCTGATGCATTTTGCTGTGTTACTGTATCTACTTGTGTAATTGCATCATTAATTAGAGTTATTTTTGATGCTTGCTCTGTTGATGATATAGATACCTTGTCTATTATAGATTTTGTTTGTGTTATTTTACTTGTAAGGTCTGTATATCCATCAATCATATTAGAAGCAATCTTTTTCCCTTCTTGGGCTTTTTGAGTAGCATTTTGAACCAATGATTGAATCTCTTTTGCTGCTTCAGCTGACCGTGATGCTAGATTTCGTACCTCTTGTGCAACAACAGCAAAACCTTTTCCAGCTTCTCCCGCGGTTGCTGCTTCAACGGCAGCATTTAAACTTAAAATATTAGTTTGAAATGCAATTTGATCAATGATACTAATTGCATCATTAATAGAGTTTACTTCAGTATTGATTTCATCCATTGAAATAGATGTTTGATTAGCCAATCTTTGACCTTGGTTTGCTGAGTTTTTTAATTTATCAGAAAGGTCGGACATCTCAGATACATTAGTAAAGCTTGTCTTAATATTTGTAGTTATTTCATCTACGGATGTAGCAGTTTGTTTGAGTGAGTTTGCTTGGGTTTGTGATGAAGTTGATAGTTCTGAGGATGTTTCTATTAAAACAGATGTATTTTTATTTAATTCATCTATTGCATTTGAAAATAAAGCCATAAAATTTGTCATATCATGTCCTAAAGAGGTAAGCCCGGCAAATAAACTTCCAAAGTCACCATATAAACCAATTCTATCATCATTTGTTAGTTTATAGTTATATACACCTTGTCCGTAGTTATTTAGTACTTTGTTTATATTATCAAGTTTTGTTTTTGTAGCACCTAACATTGAATTTATATTTTGTCTTAAGCTTTCAACTTCCTGCGTAGCCCCTTTTTCATGTATAGAGTAGGTGAAAAATCCATTTTCTACTTTTCCCATTACATTATCAATTTCTTTAACTACTTTTTTATCTTGTTCTATTATGTATGTTGTTTTTTTAATCCCTTCATTCATCTCTATTGTCATTTGCGCAAATTCATCTTTTCCATATATTTCCATCGGACGCATATAGTCTTTTTCTCTAACAGCATATGCAAAGAAAAAATTTAATCCTTTTTTAAATGATTTTAAATTTTTTAGAATATTAGATGCAATTACAAGTGAAATAAACCATACTGTTAAGTGAACAAATATCGCAGTAATTAAGTCAAAGTACATAGAAAAATTTGCTTTATCCTCAAGCGCATCTAATCTAGTTAATAATCTTTTTACTAAATAATCATCAACCTGTTTAAGTTTATTGATTTTTTCGGTCATGTGATTAAACCATTCTGTAGCATTTTCATTAAATCCACCTATCGTACTAGCATCAAAAGCAATTTTTCTCATACGATTTACTTCTTTGACTGCTTCCCCTTGTACAGTATTTTGATAGTATCCAGAATGTAGAGTATTTGATGTTCTCATAAATGTATCTATATATGAATCTTGTTCTGTAACTAATTTGATAAATTTCATTTTCATACCAGGTAAAAATTTATTTCTAGCAAAACTATTAGAAAGTACGGCTCTTTCAATTCCTGCACGTTCTTTGCTCATAAGAAAGTTATAATATGCACTTAGGTCTCTAACTTCATTTGGAGTTGTACCCATTTGTATCATTGACGCTATTGTATTTAAAAAACTTGAGTTCATTTTTGTATAGTATTTAATAGCTTCTGTTGTTGAAATATCAAATGAAGAAATCTTATCTCTAATCTTTTCTATTTTTTGTATATTTATACTCACATGTCTAAGGCTAAGTTTATAATTAGAAGTGAAATAATCTTTTGGAATTTGTTGTAAAATTAATTTTAATGTTTTAATTTTTTCATTTGTAAGTTTTCTTTGTGCAGAAAGAATTGTTGAAAATTTCTTTCCTTTACTTCCTAAAAATCCAGCTGTAGCACCTCTTTCTTTCTGTGTCTCATGTAATAAGTTTGCAAGTGAAGAAGCAATAGTAATTGCTTTTTTCATAGTAGGATCGGTTACATCAATTGTATCTCGAATATAGTTTTCTGTTTTTTTCAATAGTTCAATTTTTTTAGTAATAGTCTGGAACCAATACTCAGCATCAACATTGAATCCTCCCATCTCTTTTGCATCGAGAAGTACTTTTCTTATTCTATTAACTTCTTCTATATGATCACCTACCATAGTTTTATCAAAATAGCTATTTTCTTCATCTGCAGAGTACCCATGAAATGTTGCAAGGTAAGATTTTTGTGCTGCTATAAGATTCATAAATTTTGCTCTCATATTAGGTGAAAATTTATCTAAGGCAATAGTATTCGCACCAACTGCTCTTTCAATCCCAGCTCTCTCTTTTGCTTGTAAAAATGCATTAAAAGCTGCGACATCTTTAATAACTTCAGGTACTTTGTTTAGTTTTACACTCGTATTTACCATGGATAAAAATAAAGCATTATTTTGGGTATAGTATCCTATTGCTTCTGGACCTGAAATAGAAAATGAATCAATTTTATTTCGAATTTTATTGATACCTTCCATTTTACTAATTGCAATATCCATGTGTTTTTTAAAACTTTCAGGGTATAAAGAATAATCTACAGTCTTGTTAAACTTTAAGAATTCCCTATAAACTTTATCTGTAAGCTTTCTTTGTATAGGTAACTTATCTGCAAACTTTTTCCCTTTACTTCCTAAGAATCCAGCTGTCATACCTCGTTCTTTTTGTGTTTCATGAACAAGATGTGATATATCAGTTGCTATATGTGTTAAGATAGTAGCACTGTGTACATTTTTACCTGTAATGTATGAGTTATGAACTGCAGTAGCTGAGAAATAAAGTAATGCTGCTAATGGAAAAGAAACTAATAATAAAAGTTTCCCTTTGATCTCCAAATTGTTTAAAAAATTTAAGTCT
>JAONGR010000042.1 GCA_028375605.1 Arcobacteraceae bacterium | reverse complement strand
ATCAAAAACAATAAGCACAACTATAGTATTATTGTGTTTTTTAGTTGCAAGTATTGCAACAATGGGAAGTTTATTTTTTAGTGAAATTATGGAGTTTGTACCATGCTCAATGTGTTGGTATCAAAGAATATTTATGTATCCTTTAATGATAATATTTTTATTAAATTTATTATATCCAGATGATAAATTGTTTAAATATTCTATGCCTTTAGTGCTTACAGGTTTATTTTTCTCTATTTATCATAATCTTTTGATGTTTGATATTATTCCAGAGTCAATTGTTCCCTGTGTTAGTGGAGTACCATGTTCAACAGAATATATAAACTGGTTTGGTTTTATTACTATTCCATTATTATCATTTGTAGCATATAGTATAATCTTTATATTATTAGTTTTAGGAAAAGGAAAAGAAAGTGAAAAATAAAAAAATTGTATTAGTTACATTAGTATTATTAGTAGTAGGATTTATTGCCGCAATTGGTGCATATCAAAATAGTGTTGATAGTAAAAATAATGAATTAGCATCTTCAAATAAAGGAGTACCATTTGTAAGAGACCATTCTCCTTCTTTTGGTCAAAATAAAAATAAAGTAATTATTACAGAGTTTTTAGATCCTGAGTGTGAGTCTTGTAGTGCATTTCACCCAATTATTAAAGAGGTATTTAGTGACTATAAAGTAGAAACAAAATTAGTAATTCGGTATTTAGATAATCATGCTAATTCAAAATTTGCTATTAGACTTCTTGAAGCTGCTAGAATTCAGAACAAATTTAATGAAGCTTTAAATATTATGTTTAAATATCAACCAAAATGGGCAGATCATTATGCTCCAAAACCAGAGTTATTATGGACTTTCTTATCAGAAGCTGGATTGGATATGGTAAAATTAAAAAGTGATTTTGAGACTAATAATATAGATAAAATGTTAAATTTTGACAGAATGGATGCTGCTACTCTTGGGGTAAGAGGAACTCCAACTTTTTTTGTAAATGGCAAAATACTAAGAGAGTTAAGTCATAAAGCTTTACAAGATTTAGTTGAATCTGAAATATATAAATAAGGTTTTAAAATGAAATTAACACCATTTTATTTACTTATATGTATAGTTTTTTTTATTGGATGCGACTCTAAACCTCAAGAGGCACAAGAGATACAAATTGTAAATATTCAAGATGAAAAAGAAATTTTAAAAGAAAACGAATATCTGCTTACTACAACTACAGGGGAGAAAATCGTTTTTGAAATTTCAAATGGAGTTTTATTTTCAAAACAGTTAAATGGGAAGATTGTATTGATTAATTTTTGGGCAACTTGGTGTAAACCTTGTCTCAATGAAATGCCTTCTTTTGTTAGTTTACAGGAGAAGTATAAAGATGATTTTACTATCATTGGTGTTTTGTTTGAAAAAGAAAAAGATGAAAAAGATTTATCAGATTTTATGAAAAAATATCATATGAATTTTCCAGTAACAGTAGGAAAAGAAAATTTTAGATTGGCAAAGTCTTTTGATGATGTCAAAATGATTCCTGAATCGTTTTTATATAACAAAGAGGGATTTTTTATTGAAAAATTTATAGGAGAGATAGAAAGATCTAAATTAGAGAATTATATTACATCAAGTATAAAATAATAAGTTATATCAGATATAATAAACTTATAATCAATATAATAAGGATGTAATGTGAGAAGATTTAGAACTTTTTTTGAAAATAAGTTTTACATAGAGTTAATTTTAGCAACTGTACTATTTGTAGTAGCAATCGGTACGAATAGTATGATAGTAATTATTATATATCTTTTATATTTTATTATTATGTTAGAAATAGTTCGTGCTGTAATGAGCTTCTTAAGAGAGAAGAGGATAAAAATAGGAATTCTTATTGATGCCTTTATTATTTTAACTTTACGAGAGCTTATTGTAAATGTTGTAAAGATAAATGAAGTTGAAATTCATAGTTTAGACACACTCTTTGGAAGTACAATTAACTTTCATATTCTGATATTTTGTGGTGTACTTTTATTTTTATTTTTTCTTCGATGGCTTTCTATTTTAACATCCCCCGATAAAAGAAGTATCAAAAGATGATTTTAGGATCTCTTTTGAGTAAAATAGATAAATAATCCTAAAGCTACAAAAAGTAAAGAAACACCGCCAATTAGATAGACAGCATGTATCATTTGCTCATAGTTATCAATTGCTATTTTAAATACAACCATCAAAGACTCAATAAGTAAAGCAATAATAATGGTAATAGAGAATTTGATTAAAACTTTATATTCAGAACTACTATTTTTAGAGTAATTTTTAAAGACAACTTCTTGTTCTATAATTGTTTTTGCAAGATCAAATATAGCAAGTCCTAGAGTTAAAGCAATTACTGGTTTAAATATAGATTCTATGGAGAGTCCAGATTTAAAGAAAACAGAATTGATAAATTCATATCCTGAATATCCTATAGTAAATAGAGCTAAAATCATCATAACCATAGCAGTAATAAAGTAAAAACTTTTACTGATAATATTAAATTCTTTATGAATTTCGATGAGTCCTAATCTTTGTAATAATTCAAGTACTTTAAAGTCTAGAAAATATATTTTACCATTTTCTTTTTTTGCTACAGTAATACATGTATCTCCTGTAGCACTACTAATATAAGGTTGAGAGATTGAAATTTCAGAGTCATTAAACTGTAGTTTATTAAGAATATATTGTCTATTATCTCCAATTTGAAGTTCTGTTTGTTTATTTCTATAAATATTTGGAGAAGTTTGTATAAGCTTTTCCTCATCACAAATATAAACAAGTTCAAGTGATGGAAACACTTTAAATAAAGTATCAAAGTTTTTCTCAACTTTTTGTCTAAGATGACCGATATTTCGAATTGTTTCAATTAAGAATTTTTCTATGTCTTCTATATTTGTTCTGTATGTTATCATAAATTCTTGCACAAATTTACCTTTATTGCGTTTTTATATCTATACATAAAATATATTGTACATTATTTATTTGAACAATTGAAGAATATGTTCTACATATATTTCCACTTGCTTTTGAAACATAAGTAGTACTTAGATAATCATGCCTTGAAGAGTTTTTTGCTATGAAATAATACTCTTTTAAATTGTGATCATGATTGTTTTTAGATGGTATAAATAATGTACTTTTTTCTATATTTATTATTGTATCATCTTTTTGTAGACCTGTATGATAGTCAATTGTATAAATTGCTTCAAGTTGGTTGTTTTTTTCAATTATATTTTTAAGTGTTGGAATATGTTCTATATCTTTTTGGTTAAATGTAGATGTTATTGAATCAATTAATTCTTTTGATTTTTCTAGTATTGCTTTTTTATTATTAATAAGTGTACTTATATTTTCTGTATATCTTTTTCCAATGTCATCAATAAGTGCAAATATATTATTATTTACGAATTCAGTTATTTCAGACTGTGGTTTAGCAAAATAAAATCCTTGATAAATATCAATATCTTTATTGAGACATTTTAATATTTCTTTTTGACTTTCAACACCTTCTGCTAAAACTAATGCACCAATATTATGACACATGTTAGAAAGTGCAGTTAATATCTCAGAATTAATAAAGTTATCATTTACATCACAAATAAGAGAACGATCAATTTTTACAATATCAGGTTTAATTAAAGATAATCTATCAAAACTCGAATATCCCGTACCAAAATCATCAATTGCAATAATAAAACCATGCTCTCTGTAAAGTTTTACAAATTTTTCAATTGCATCGTTGCTTTTTATTTCATCTTCTTTTATCTCTAGAACAATATTTGAGGGATTTATATTATGTTTTTTTACTACTAAAAGAAAGGTATCATATTCTTTACTAGCTATAAATGAAGATTCAAAATTTAAAAATAATAATATCTCTTTATTTTCTTCATGATACTGAGAAAATTTAATCAATGCTAATTCTCTTATATAACTATCCAATAAATTCGATTCATTTGCTTTTTTTGCTTCATCAAAAAGATAGATAGGAGAGATGAAATTACCTTCTTCATCATAAGCACGTGTCAGTGCTTCCATTGCAAAAATTTTTTTGTCTTTTATTGAGATAATTGGTTGGAAAAATATCTCAATTTTGTTATTTTGGATTAAATTATTTATCATACTCTTTTACTTTCTCTTGCACCTGCGTATTTTGAAATTCATTTTTGTGGTAAGATAATTCTACCGTATTTTCCTTTTCTTTTACTTTTATACCTTCGGGGTGTTTTTGACTATACATATTAACAGCACATTGTTTGAAGTTTGGTTCAAAGGATTTAGGGTCAAAATCAAATAAAGTTAATTTATTAATAAGTTGTGTATTAAAATGGAAAGGTACAAAAATATCTCCTTCTCTTACTACTTCAGTTACTTTTACAATAATATTAGAAACATGTCCTCTTGCACTAGCTACTTTAATTCTATCTCCACTAGTTACTTCAAGTTTTGAAGCATCTTTAGGATTTATCTCTACCCAAGCCTCAGGTGCAAGATTATCAAGTAGTGCAATAGATTTTGTTTTTGTTCTAGTATGCCATTGCTCTACTGTTCTTCCTGTATTTAAATTTAATGGAAAGTTTTTATTTAAGGACTCAGTCAGCGGTTGCCAGTCAACTGGTAAAAGTTTTGCCTTACCATCATCTGTATTACATTCAAAGCCATCAGTATAAAGTCTTTTTTTACCTTCAGGATAGGTTTCATTACATGGCCATTGGATACCACCCAATTTTTCAATCTTTTCGTAGTCCATACCCGTATAATCACAAAGTCTACCAGCACTTACTTTTTTAATTTCTTCAAATATATCAGCACTAGAATTAAAGTTTTTAAAGAGTAACTCATATTTACCTTCAAAATATTTTGAAAATTCTATTATAATATTTGCATCACTCATACATTTTCCAAGAGGATCTATTGCTTTTTTAGCGTAATTACATCTTCTTTCACTATTTGTGTAAACTCCCTCTTTTTCACTCCAAGTAGCAGCAGAAAATATAACATCAGCAATTTCGGCAGTTTCTGACATAAAGGCATCTTGAACAACTAATATATCAAGTTTTTTAAATGCCTTTCTTAAACGATTTTGATCTACAAAACTTACCAATGGATTTGTAGCCGTTACCCATAATGCTTTGATCTCATCTCTTTCGATTGCTTCAATAATTTGAGGATAAGAATAACCTCTTTTTGTAGGCACTAAATCAACTGGTACATCTACTATATTTGCAAAATCAATTCTATCTTGGACATTTGCAAAGTTTCTATATCCAGGAATAGAAGATGTAAATCCAAATTCTCTTGTACCCATTGCATTACATTGTCCTGTAATACTAAATGGTGCTGCTCCTTCTTTTCCTAAGTTTCCAGTAATCAAAGCTAGATTACATATAGCACTTACTGTATCTGTACCAATACTCGATTGGTTTACACCCATAGTCCAAGCACTAAGTGCTTTCGGTGAAGCTGCATAAACACGAGCTAATTCGTAAAGTGTTTTTACTTCAAGTCCAGTTGTGATTGCTACATCTTGTGGTTTATACTTTTCCATTACATGTTTTCTAAATTCTTTAATACCAGTTGTTTTTTCTTGTATAAACTTAGTGTCTTCCCAACCTTGTTCAAAAATAATATGACATAAACCATTTATCAGAGCAAGATCACTACGAGGTGCAAGTGGCACAAAAATATCTGCCATATTTGCTGTTTTTGAAAATCTTGGATCGATTACAATAATAGTAGGTTTTTTCCCATTTATTTTTTTGTTTTTTGCAATATGTAGTTTTAAAATAGGGTGATTATCTGCTATATTTGCACCAATAAGCATAATAACATCTGCATGAGAAAAATCTTCATAAGAAGCTGGTGGTCCATCACTGCCAAATGTTTGTTTATAGCCCATAACAGCACTAGCCATACATAAAGTTGTATTTCCATCATAGTTATTTGATTCTAGTCCTAATTGCATAAATTTACCCAAAGTATAAAAGTCTTCAGTTAAAAATTGTCCAGTAGAAACACATGCAACAGCACCTTTTCCATATTTTTTTTGTACTTCTTTAAATTTATCAGCTGTATGTTGAAAAGCTTCATCCCATTCTACTTCTTCTAATGTATTGTTTTTGTTAATCATTGGAGATGATATTCTATTTGGTGAGTGAACCATTTCGTGTTCCATTATTCCTTTAGGACATAATGTTCCTTTAGAAACTGGATGAGCTGGATCACCTTTAGTTCGGACTGCTTTATTATCTTTTACTCCAATATAAAGTCCACATCCCACACCACAATAACCACAAGTACTTCGTACCCATTTATCAGGGGCATTACTTTTTGCTATTGTTCCAAATTTCATATCTTTTATATATGAGTATTTATCTTCTTTTATATCTGTAGATATTATTTTTTTGATGAATGATTTAAACATAATTAATGTTCTCCCTTATAATCTCTGCCTCTTTGATTTCCAGCAAAGAAATTTCCAGCTAACCCTAATGGTACAACTGATACATAAAACAAGTATCTTCCTATTAGTTCACTACATGTTGAACCAACAAATGATAATAATAAAAACATTAGAGCACTATCAATACTACTATTTGCTAATAATAGAATAGTAAATAAAGGTATAAACACTCCAAATGCAATTAGAGAAATGAGTCTAAATTTTAAAAGTTTTTTAAAATTATTTTCTAATAAAAATTTTGTTTTATTTAGTTGATAAAAGTTTTTCTCATCTTCGTGTAGATATTTGTAAAAAGATTTTTCCTCTTGTATTATTAGAACTTGATAAGATGATATAAGCATTGTTAAACTTAGTATTGCCATCGAACTTGCATAGAAACCTTGAATTAGCAATACAATACTGACTAATAACAATCCTAAATAACCACTACTAAGAAATCTTTTTGTTGTAGATTCTTTATTCCAAGAAGGACGAGCTTTTATTCTATAAATCATAGATTGGGCATATATACCATACACACCTGTTATACAGGCTCCTAGCATACTAATAAAAATCAAAAATGCTGACTCTATTAAATATGAAAATGCTAATACAGAACCAAATCCAGCGTATAGACCTAATGCTAAAGCTTCTTTTGATAACCAAGAATTTCTCCAGTTTTTCATCGCTTTATATGCCTTTAATGGACGTCCAAGGTGAAGTGCAGATAAAGGTAATCCAATTAGAGCTGGTAGAATGATAAATAAACTTAGCCAAAGATTACCAGTTGCTAAATTATCAAAACCAAATATACTTAATGTTTCACCAAGTCCTAAAGCTACCATAGCTCCAACACTCATTTGTGTCAAAATTGTCATAAAAACTAAAGGAAGTTCACTATGAGCAGGTTTTGTGATATGTTCATCTGCTGGTTTAAAATTAAGTTCAGAAATATCATCTGGCAATGTATATCTAGTAGTTGGTTTTGTGATACTAATATCTGGTAAATGTGGCGCAACACCTTCTTTAGCCATATCATTTTTTATCCATTCATCTTTGTTTACTACTTCTATTTCAATTGCACCTGCAGGACAGGCTTGTACACATGAAGGTGTTTCTCCAACATCTAGTTTATCTACACACATGTGACATTTTGTTACAATTCCTCTATCTGGATTAAATACTGGTACTTCATATGGACAGTTCCACGTACAGTACTGACAACCAATACAGGCTTCATCGTCATGAAATACAATACCATTGTCTAATTTTATATATGATTCAGTTGGACACCCTATAAGACATTCTGGTTCAATACAATGATTACATGACATAGAATTAAATAGTTGTGAAACTTCGGGAAAAACACCTGTTTCCATCTCTCCGACTCTTCGCCATTTTATATCTGCATCATTATTATTTTGTTCGTTACATGCAGCTTCACAACAGTGACAACCAACACATGCAGTTGCATCAAAATGAAAACGATATTGTTCTCCCTCTTTAAGCTCTGGAATATCTATACTATAGTTACCACATTGCATGCCTGTATCAGCTTTATGATTTAAGAAACTATCTAGTGGTGTGTTTTGTGTACTCATTATTTTATTTACCCCAAATATTTTTATTGTGTTATGCTAACATATAATTAAAGAAAAATTAATATAGGTTTGTATAAAAAATATACATTTTACAGG